>DATLYB010000430.1:0-2829 GCA_035575215.1 Chitinophagales bacterium | reverse complement strand
GGCATATAAAGACGCCACCGGAGAAGACATTGCCGATTTTTTTGATTTTGATTTCATCATCTGATGCCGGCATACGAGGGACGTTATTTTGACGGACAATCAGCCCGCCCGCATTCTGTGTCCGTCACCATCTCCAACAGGCGGCTGAGTTTGTCATCAGACGGAGCATTCAGGCGGGAAGTATTTCAGCATGAAATCACGGGCACTGAGATTGTCGGCAGCGACCGCATGCTGATACGTTTCGGGGCTGAGGGAGCCGAACTGCTCGATGTGCGGTCATCTGAGTTCGTGAAGCAGTTTCGCCTTCAATTCCCTTATGTAAAACATTCGCAGAATGTGCTGGAGCGAATCGCCAATGCCAGCGGCAAGGGTATGGTGGCTATCCTTATGGTGCTGGTCGCTTCTGTTTTGCTGATTTATTTTTTTGTGATTCCCTGGGTGGGCGATGTTTCCGCTCGCTTCTTCCCGCAGCAATATGAAGAAGAATTGGGCAGCATGATGTACAGAAACATTATCCCGCAATACACCATTGATACTGTTAAAACCAATCTTGTAAATGAACTGGTTGAGAATATTGATTTTCAATCGCCTTACCGGCTTCAATTCGTGGTGGTTGATTATGACCAGAAGAATGCCTTTGCCATGCCGGGCGGATACATTGTCATCTATTCCGGAATCATGGATGATATGGAAGATTACTCAGACCTGCTCGGATTGCTGGGACACGAAGTTTCTCACATCAACAAAAAGCATACGCTGCGCTCGCTGTTCAGAAGCCTCTCCAGCTACATCTTCATCTCCATTCTGCTGAATGACGTGAATGGCGTCACTACCGTAGTGCTGGAAAATGCCAACAGCCTGAAGACCCTTTCCTTCTCCCGCAAGCTGGAGCAGGAAGCCGATTTGGAGGGCTTGAAAATAATGTTTCACAACAGAGTGGACCCCTACGGTATGGTGAGACTTTTTGAAAACCTGATGAAAGATAGCGACCTGCCTGATGCGATGGAATTCATGAGCACCCATCCCGTCACCGAAAAACGCATCAGCTATCTGAAGGAAAAAATCAGCGAAACGGAATATGAAGTAGAGCCCCATGAAAATATGAAGCTGATTTGGGAAAAGCTGAAACAGCAAAATTGAATGCCGCCTTTCTTGTTATACTGACCCTCCCTCTCCTCCGGAACAGTTTCCCCCCTGCGGCTATTTTTCCAATGAACCGAAAGCTGCCCGAATTTAGTTGCAACTCATGTTATTGGTTTTTTAACAACAAACATCTAACTATGAACCTGAAACATTTTTAGCAATGCCCGCCAAAAACCAGCAACTTGCCCAAATCTTCAAGGCGATGTCAGCCATCTATGACTATTTGGGCGACAGCTTCCGCTCATTGGCGTATCAGCGGGCGTACAGAATCATCGGCAGCATCCAGGATGACCTGTCAGCGCTCAGCGAGAAGGAACTGGAGGAAATTGAAGGCATCGGCAAAGGCATGGCAGCAAAAATCATCGAGTATTTCACGACAGGAAAAATCGCCAAGTATGAGGAGTTGAAGAAATCTGTGCCGCATGAGTTTGTGGATTTGATAGAGCTGAAAGGTTTCGGACCCAAGACGGTGAAGAAGATTCACGATGAGTTGGGCATCACCACCAGAGCGCAATTGATGAAAGCATTGAAAGACGGCACCATCGCTGCGCTGAAAGGATTCGGGGAAAAGAAAGTGGAGAACATGCTGAAGGGACTGCAAGCCATCCGCACCACCGAAGAGCGCATCCTGCTGTGGGACGCGATGAACATAGCCCGTTCGCTCACACAGCAGTTGCAGCAACTGCCGGAAGTGAAAAAAATTGAAACCGCAGGCAGCATCAGGCGCAGGAAGGAAACCATCGGGGATGTTGACATCCTGATTAGTGCGGCAGCGAAGGATTGCAAAAAAATCATGGACTATTTCACTACGCTGCCTGAAGTAGAGGAAGTGTTAGCCCAAGGTGATACGAAAAGCAGCGTGATTATCAAAGACCATCACCGCCAGGTGGACGTGCGCATTCTGCAGCCCGATGAGTGGGGCGCTGCATTGCAGTATTTTACCGGCTCAAAAGAACACAGCGTGCATGTGCGCGAAATTGCCAAGCAGAAAGGGCTGAAGCTGAGTGAATATGGTGTGTTCAATAACAAGACCGGCAGGCGCGTGGCGGGAAAAACCGAAGAGGAGGTGTATAAATCTATCGGGCTGCAATGGATGCCCCCCGAAATGCGTGAAGACACGGGCGAAGTGGACCTCGCGCTGAAAAAGAAAATACCGAAGCTGGTGACGTTCGAAGACGTAAAGGGAGATTTGCAAATGCATTCCAACTGGTCTGACGGGTCGCGTTCCATCGAAGAGATTGCACGCTATGTAAAGGAACATTACCATTATGAATACATTGCTCTCACCGACCACAGCAAAGCCGTGCGCATCGCGGGCGGCATGACCGACAAGGATTTTTTGAAACAACTCAAAGAAATCAGGCGCGTCAACAGGTTGCTGGGGGCTGATTTTTTGAAAGCAGGGGCTGAGGTTGACATCAATCCTGACGGCTCGCTCGATTTGCCCAATGAGATTCTCGCCCAATTAGACTGGGTAGTTGCCTCCATTCACTCAAAGATGAACCAGGACAACACCGAACGACTGGTGAAAGCGTGCAAAAATCCTTTTGTTCATGTCATCGGTCATCCCACCGGCAGGTTGCTTGGTTCGCGCGAAGGCTACCCGGTGGACATCGAGCGGCTCGTCACAGCAGCAAAGGAAACAGGCACTGCCCTGGAAATTAACGGACAACCTGAGCGAATGGA
>DATLYB010000429.1:0-3025 GCA_035575215.1 Chitinophagales bacterium | reverse complement strand
TCACTTCCGCTCAAAACTTACTTCGACCAGCTTGCCGATAAGTCGTTGAAAATTCTTATTCCCGGCAGCAGAAACGGCTATGAAGCGGAGTATCTTTTCAAAAAAGGATTCAAAAAATGTGTTCCGCTCGACTGGGTTATCACCCCCCCCTGCATCATTTTCATCACCGCATGAAAGACATTCCCGTTGTTCGTCTCATCCACCGGGATTTCTTTAAGCATCAGGGCAGGTATGATTTGATTATCGAGCAGACGTTCTTCTGTGCGATTAATCCGAAACCACGCCCTGCCAAGCAATATTCACGAACTGCTCAATGACGGAGGAAGTCGTGAGCGTTTTGTTCGATGACAAATTGAATGATGACAACCCTCCCTTTAGCGGAAACAAAGAAGAGTATATGAAATAACTTCACGCCTTATTTCATTGTTAAGTATTTCGAATGATGCTTCAACTCCATCGAGGAACGAGCCGGACGGGAGTTATTTATTAATCTTGTCAAAAAAAATCCCCATGCTTGACAACATTATTCTCGAAAACTTGCTGGTGTTCGACATTGAAACCGTTCCGCAATACGGCAATTTTAATGACCTGCCCGAACCGCTGAAAGAACTGTGGATGCTGAAGGGACGCAGAATTGCAAAAGAAGGTGAAACCATTCCCGATGATTTTTTCTACGACCGTGCCGGCATATATGCCGAGTTTGGAAAGGTAATTTGCATCTCCGCGGGCTATTTCAAAAAATCCGACATCAGCGGTCAGCTGGGTTTCCGCGTGAAAACATTCGCTTCTGAAAACGAGCGCGAGGTGCTGCTTCCATTCAAAGGAGTGCTGGACAAGCATTACAGCACTCCTGAAAAAGGGCTGTGCGGACACAACAGCAAGGAGTTTGATATCCCTTATCTGTGCCGGAGAATGCTCATAAATGGAATTCAACTTCCCGCCATTCTCGACCTCTTCGGAAAAAAACCCTGGGAGGTGCAGCATATTGACACCATGCAGCTCTGGAAATTCGGTGACGTAAAGAGCTACACCTCGCTGCGGCTGCTTGCCACCATATTCAACATTCCCACGCCTAAAGACGACATAGACGGCAACGATGTGGGACGTGTGTTCTGGGTGGAAAAAAACCTTCCCCGCATTGTCCGCTACTGCCAGAAAGACGTGGTTACCGTGGCTCAACTGCTGCTGCGCTTCAAAGGACTGCCACTTATGAATGAACAGGATATCGTGGTGGCGAATGGTGAGCCGGTAAGCTAATGATTTCAGACAGCTTTTTCTTTTCAGTCCTTTTGTAACTTAGCGCAATGAAAATTCAAAACGCAAAAACTCTTCATTTTTCTATCCTCACAGAACAGGATGAAGATGGAGTTTATATTGTTACATACCCTTCGTTTCAAGATCGCCACTCATTTGGCAAAACGATGGATGAGGTATTGTTTTTAGAGGAAACTCCCGCCAGCGAATTGAACAAGTTTATTGGCTTCCGCAAGCTTGACATAACCGAGATATGAGCGAAAAGCAGCCGGATAAAAAATCCAAGTAGTATCTGATGTCCAACCTTCTCCTCCAGGTCAGCCACCTCGTCACTGAATTCAAGACGGACGAAGGCACCGTTACTGCCGTCAACGATGTCAGCTTTACGCTGAATCGCGGGGAAACGATTGGCATCGTGGGCGAATCCGGCTCCGGCAAGTCCGTCACCTCGCTGTCGGTGATGCGCCTCATCCCCAATCCTCCCGGTAAAATCAGAGAGGGGGAAATCATCTACCATTCCAAAACACGCGGAGCCGTTGACCTTCTGAATCTTTCCGAAGCCGAGATGCGCCATTTCCGCGGCAATGAAATCTCCATGATTTTCCAGGAGCCGATGACCTCGCTGAATCCTGTCTTCACCTGTGGCGACCAGGTGATGGAAGCCATTATCCTCCATCAAAAGAAAACAAAGCGCGAAGCCAGAGCACTCACCCTCGACCTCTTCCGCAAGGTGGAGCTGCCCAGCCCCGAAAGAATTTTCAGCGCCTATCCCCACCAGCTCTCAGGCGGGCAGAAGCAGCGTGTCATGATTGCCATGGCGATGTCATGCGAGCCGGGCATCCTCATTGCCGATGAGCCCAGCACTGCGCTGGACGTCACCGTGCAGGCGCGCATCCTCGACCTCATGCGCCACCTGCGCGACATGTTCGAGATGTCCATCATCTTCATCACCCACGATTTGGGCGTCATTGCTGAGATTGCCGACCGCGTCATCGTCATGTACAAAGGCAAGATTGTCGAGCAGGGTCCTATCCGCGATATTTTCGCCAGCCCGCAGCATCCCTATACCAAGGGACTGATGGCATGCCGCCCCCCGCTCGATGTGCGCCTGCGCAGACTTCCCGTCATTGCCGACTTCATGAGCGAAGACGAGCAGGGCAATATGCGCGTGCTTGAAACGTCCATTGACAAAGTCATCAGCGATGTAATCATCACTAAAGAAGAAGCAAAGAAGCGGTATGAGGAACTATTGCAAATGAAGCCGCTCCTCGAAGTGCGAAATCTGAAAACCTGGTTTCCTGTCAGGAAGAATTTCTTCGGAAAAACCCTCGAATATGTCAAAGCCGTTGACGATGTCACTTTTGATGTGTATCCCGGTGAAACCCTCGGCTTGGTGGGCGAATCCGGCTGCGGTAAAACCACTCTGGGGCGCACTATCCTCCGCCTCATTGAGCCGTATGACGGCAAGGTGTATTACAATGGCATTGACTTGTTCGAATTGCCCAACGCGAAGATGAACAAGCTGCGGGAGGAGATGCAGATTATTTTTCAGGACCCCTACTCCTCGCTGAACCCGCGCATGACCATCGGTAATGCCATTATGGAGCCGATGGTGGTGCACAAGCTCTATGGCAGCGATGAGGAGCGCAAAGAAAAAGTGCTCGACCTGCTGCGCAAGGTCAACCTCAGCCCCGACCATTTCAACCGCTATCCCCATGAGTTTTCAGGCGGGCAGCGCCAGCGCATCTGCATCGCCCGCGCGCTGGCGGTC
>DATLYB010000428.1:0-3129 GCA_035575215.1 Chitinophagales bacterium | reverse complement strand
CCGCCACAGCCGCCATGATGTTTTCAAAATTGTATTTGCCGGTGAGCCGCGAGCGGAGGAGATTCCAGCCGGATTCAGTTTTATAGCTGATGGATAGCAGGGGATGAAATGATTCTATTTTACCATAATAGACGGCTTCTTCTTTTTTCCCGTACGTGATTATTTTTTTTACCACTGAAGCCTCCCTGAGCAAATCATCGTCAGCGATGTTGACGAATGCGGTGCCGTTCATTTTCGAAAGATGCTTATACAATTCCGCGTTGGTTTTGCGGGTGTTCTCCAATGTTTTGAATGTTTCAAGGTGGTCTTTTCCCGTGTTGGTGATGATGCCATGGGTAGGCTCTGCAATTTGGCACAGAAGCCGGATGTCGCCCCGCTGCCGGGCGCCCATCTCAATCACGGCCATCCGGGCGTTGTCTGTTACCTTCAGCAGGGTGAGAGGCACCCCGATTTCGTTGTTCAGATTTCCCTGTGTGGCGAATGTTTCAAAGGTCGTTTGCAGCACAACCCGGATAAGCTCCTTGGTAGTGGTTTTTCCATTGCTGCCTGCAACGGCAATCACCGGGATTTTTAATTGCCTGCGGTGATGATGCGCAAGCTGCTGAAGCGCTTTCAGGGTGTTTTCAACAAGGATATAATTTTCATCCTTCCTAAACAGCGGCTCGTCAATCACCGCAGCGAGGGCTCCTTTTTTTAGAGCCTCCTCAGCATATTGATTGCCGTTGAAGTTGGGTCCTTTCAGGGCAAAGAATAAATCTCCTTTTTCAATCGTGCGCGTGTCGGTGGAAACCTGGCGGGCGGTTTTGAAAATGTGATAGATAGAATTAACTGCTTCCATTTCGGCAGGCTCAAATTTAGTTAGTCATCCTTTATGAAGAAGGAAGGGTACACTTTGAGACAGAACATGAAATCATACCCTAATCCGGGCTCTGCTATTCTGCAATGAAGCGTTTGCGCGCTGCGCGATTGAATTTCTTGCAGAGAAGCTGAAATTAAGATTGAGTTTGGAAGAGTTGGAATTAGGAAGAGCTCCAATAAAAAAAGTGAGGAACTTACAGACTGCCGGTTTCGGCATTTGTAATTTGCCTGCTACTTACCAAATATCCTCGCAATCGGGTCGTAAAATCTATCCACCACTCTCTCTTTCAGCGGGATGATGCCGTTGTCAGTGATTTTGATGTGCTCAGGACACACCACCGTGCAGCATTTGGTGATATTGCAGTAGCCTGAGCCGAATTCGTTTTTGATTTGCGGAATACGGTCGGCTATATCAAGCGGGTGCATTTCCAAACTCGCCAGGCGAATCATAAAGCGGGGTCCAACGAACGCATCTTTACGTTCCTGGTCGCGCAGCACATGGCACACATTCTGGCATAAATAACATTCGATACATTTTCTGAATTCCTGTACACGCTCTACGCTATCCTGATTCATCCTGTACTTTCCGTCTTTGCCTTTTGCTTTAGGATCGGGTTTGAAAGGCGGGATGCGTTTGTTCTGCTCGTAATTCCAACTGACATCCGTTACCAAATCTTTAATGACGGGGAAAGTTTTTACCGGAGTAACGGTGATTGTTTCTTCCGGAGAGAAATCACTCATCCTTGTCATGCATCCGAGGCGCGGCTTGCCGTTGATTTCCATGCTGCATGAGCCGCATTTGCCGGCTTTGCAGTTCCAGCGTATTGCCATATCATTGGCTTGCTCAGCCTGAATGCGGAACAGCACATCAAGCACCACCATGCCTTCATCCACTTGTACTTCGTAAGTTTTGAATTCAGCGGTTTGCTTGTCGCCACGCAGGATGCGGAAACGCCTTTTGCTCATTTATTCAGATGCTTTAACGTGTTTTATGTTTGTCGTTTGGTGGTTCATAACAACAGCCAACAAACACCCAACTCTTCATTTTAAACAGTCATTTTCAGTTTTGCCTTTTCTTCCGCCACTTCTTTCTCCAAATCTTCAATTTTTGAATATGCAATGCGCTTCAGTTCAGGGTCAGGTTCCGGGCGAAGCACCTGCTCCACTTGCATCTTGCCGTCCTTTCCCTTGCGAATCACAATGTTGTATCTGCCCCACTCATCCCGCTCTCCTTCATAATCCAGACGCGCGTGTCCCCCCCGGCTTTCCTTGCGTGTAAGGGCAGCGCGCGTGACTGCCTCCGCAGTAATCAGCATGGACTTCAGCGACAGCGCTTCATGCCATCCCGGATTGTACTGGCTTGTTCCTGCTGCCTTCACCCTGGAGGCATCTTTTTTCAGACGTTCCAGCTCGTCAAGCGCTTTCAGCATTTCATTCTCCACGCGCATGATGCCGACATATTCCTGCATCACATTTTGCAAATCTTCGTGGATGAGATAGGGATTTGTTCCTGTTTCACGGTTGAGAATACCGGTGGCATATTTGAGGACATCATTCACCTGCTCCGAGCTGATTTTAGGTTTGGTGCTCAAGCCCTTCACGTAAGCAGCAGCCCCATCTCCCGCCAGTTTTCCGAACACAATCAAATCGCTCAATGAATTCCCACCAAGGCGATTTGCACCGTGCATTCCCGCGGAACATTCGCCACAGGCAAACAGCCCGGGAACCGTTGACATCTGCGTATCGGCATCCACACGAATTCCGCCCATGAAGTAGTGCAGTGTCGGTCCCACTTCCATCGGCTGTTTGGTGATGTCCACGCGAGCCAGTTCCATAAACTGGTGATACATCGAAGGCAGTCTTTTTTTTATCTCTGCCGCAGGCAGTCGGGACGCAATATCCAAATAAGCGCCACCGTGTTCAGAGCCTCTGCCTTCCTTCACTTCATTTCGGATTGAACGCGCCACCACATCGCGTGTCAGCAATTCAGGCGGACGCCTTGCGTTCTTATCGCCTTTCAGCCAGCGGTTCGCTTCCTCTTCGGTGTCGGCTGTTTCGGCTGCGAATTTTTCCGGGATATATTTAAACATGAACCGCTCGCCTTTGTTATTCAAGAGAATTCCGCCATCGCCACGCACACCTTCCGTTACGAGAATTCCTTTCACCGAGAGCGGCCACACCATTCCGGTTGGATGGAATTGCGTGAATTCCATGTCCATCAAATCAGCTCCGGCTTCATACGCCATCGCGTAGCCATCGCCCGTGTATTCC
>DATLYB010000427.1:0-2344 GCA_035575215.1 Chitinophagales bacterium | reverse complement strand
ACCGCACGGCACGGCTGAAGTGGGCGGCCATGGCGATGAGTGCTGAGGGAAGCAGCCACCAGTAATTGGCTTCCCTGAACGCCTGCAGGATTTTCTCCCGCTCCGTCTGGTTGAGGTCTTTGACGACAAGCCAAATCAGCAAGATTCCTAATCCAAGAAAAAAGATGATTTTGAGCGCAGTGAATAAATGCTTCTTCAAGAGGAAGTCAGGTTAGCCTGTTGTTCTTGGGGAAAATGGTAATAGGCTTGTGTTTTTTTGCCTCCTCAAATTCCATCGAAGCATAAGAGATGACAATGACGATATCACCCACCATTACTTTTCGCGCTGCCGGACCGTTCATGCAGATGACCCCGCTTCCTTTCTTCCCTTTAATCACGTAGGTCTCGAGGCGCTCGCCATTATTGACATTCACCACCTGTACTTTTTCGTTTTCGATGAGGTTGGCGGCTTTCATCAGCTCTTCGTCAATGGTGATGCTGCCGATATAGTCAAGGTTGGCTTCGGTGACGCGTACACGGTGGATTTTCGATTTGACTACTTCTATTCTCATAGGGGCGTCAAAATTAAGAAATCAACACATTATCAATCAATCTGACGGAACCCGCTTTCACTGCGGTGCAGATGACGATTTTGTTTTTTTCACCGGTGTCTTTTAGAGGCATTAAAGATTCGGCATCAGCGATTTCAAAGTATTCGGTTTTCAACAGGGGATTGCTGTTAATTTGTTCAACACACTGCCTTTTCAAGATGTCAACCGGTATTAGTCTGATTTTTTCTTGGGCGTAAAACAGGGTTGCCGGAATAAGCGCTGCGGCTTCGCGTTCTTCCTTGCTCAACAGCATATTTCTTGAACTCATCGCCAGCCGGTCATTCTCGCGCACGGTGGGGCACATCACCAGGTTCACCGGCAGATGCAGCGCCTCAATCATTCTTTTCACCACCAGAAATTGCTGGTAGTCTTTCTGTCCCATATATAATGCATGCGGCTGTACGATGCCGAGCAGGCGGTTCACGACCTTCGCCACCCCCTCAAAATGCCCCTTGCGGAAAAGCGCTTCCATCGTTTGAAGCAGCCACCCGAAATCTACGTTTACGAAAAAATCCATACCGGCCGGATAGATTTCCTTCACTTCAGGATAAAACAACACGTGGCAGCCAGAAGCCACCAGTTTTTCCAAATCGCGTTCGAAAGTGCGCGGATAGCGCTCCAAATCTTGCTTGTCATTGAACTGAGCTGGGTTTACGAAAATACTGGTGACGCACACATCATTTTCCGCAAGCGCCTTTTTAAAGAGAGATAAATGCCCCTCATGCAGGGCGCCCATCGTGGGCGCAAAGCCGATTTTTTTCCCTGCCGCTTTAGCCTGCAAAAGGTACGGCCGCATTCCCTCCGCTGTTTTGAAAATGAGCATTTACGACTTCAGATAAGGGGGAAACAGGGTATAAAAACCAAAAGCGAGCTCCCCAAAAACATCATTTTTTGCTATCTTTGCACTCCGCAAATTTAAAGGCATAGTTCAGAAAACTTTAACGCTGTCTTATGGAAAAAAAACGCATTCTCATAGTTACGCAGGAGATGGAGCCTTACCTGATTGAATCAGGAGTAGGGAAAATCACCAGCGGACTTCCCCAATATATTTTCGGAAACAGCATGGACGTCAGAGTGCTGATGCCGCGCTTCGGAAACATCAACGAACGCAGAAACAGGCTGCACGAAGTGGTCAGACTTTCAGGCATCAATATTTCCGTGGGCGATGAGGATTATCCCCTCATCATCAAGGTAGCGTCCCTGCCGGGCATCCGGCTGCAGGTTTATTTTCTGGATAACGAAGAACTGTTTGAACGAAAGGCTGTTTTCCGCGACAAGAAAAACGAGTTCTTTACTGACAACGAGGAAAGGATGATATTCTTCTGCAAAGGCGTAATTGAAACGGTGAGGAAATTCGGATGGCCCCCGCACATCCTGCATTGCCACGGCTGGATGACCAGCCTTATTCCTTATTACCTGAAGACTCAATACAAGGATGACCCGGTGTTCAGAAATACGAAAGTAATTTACTCGATTTATGAAAACGAGTTTACAGAATCGTTTTCAAAAGAATTTCCGAAGAAAATTGTTTCATCCCATCACGATAAGAAAATTGATATCAAATACTACGACAAGGCAAACAACACGGCACTTAATCTGGGTGGCACGGCTTATTCGGATGCGGTGATTATCGGAAGCAAAAAAATAGCAAAAGAAGTAAGCTCGCTTATCAGCAAAAACGGCAAACCGGTTCTCGAATATCAGCCGGAAAGCAGCTACAAGGACGCCTATCAGAAATTTTACCAGTCGCTCCT
>DATLYB010000426.1:0-8740 GCA_035575215.1 Chitinophagales bacterium | reverse complement strand
AAGTTGAGGTCGAAGATGAGGTCATATCCTTCGGAATCAACTGCGTCCCACGAAGGGAAATGTTCCGCCTGAATACCGGAGGGCAGCTTCAGCAGCAATTCGTCATGCCTTTTTTTATCGCCTACAATTAATACCTTCATTGAGCAAAGTTTGGCAAGTTTGTCAAACTTTTGAAATTCGACAACTTAAACAAAGATGACATGAACGGAAAAATCATTATCCGCACTGACAGGGCGCCCCTTCCCATCGGACCTTACAACCAGGCAGTGCTGGCAGGTAACTGGATGTTCGTATCCGGGCAAATCGCACTGGAGCCAGATACGGGTGAATTGGTGACGGGCGATATTAAAGCAGAAACCAGACGGGTGATGGAAAACATTGGCGCAATTCTCGAAGCGGCTGGGCTGGATTTCAAAAACATCGTGAAAACGTCTGTTTTTCTGACTGATATCGGCAACTTCACGGCAGTGAATGAAGTGTATGGTCAGTATTTCAGCGATGCTGACGCGCCCGCACGCGAAACGGTGCAGGTTGCCAGGCTGCCGAAAAATGTGAACGTGGAGATTTCAGTGATAGCTATGAAATCTTAATGACTCCCGCTGGCGAACACCGACTCGCCCCCTGTCATAATTTTTTCCTTGCTCATTATCCTTTCGGCAGAAGCCCATAACTTCTCAGCCGTTTTATCCCAACTGAATTTCTGCCGCTGAACGTTTCCCTTTGCAATTAAAACTTTTCTCAGCCTGGCATCCCTGAAAATTTTTTCCATCGCCCCTGCAATCTCATCCACCGAATCAGGATTGACCAGCAAAGCCGCATCGCCAGCCACTTCGGGCATGGAACTGACATTTGACGTGATGACAGGCGTTCCGCAGCTCATGGCTTCGATAACCGGAATGCCAAAGCCCTCGAATTTCGATACATACACCAGCGCCAGTGCTCCATACATCAGGGCTGCAAGGTCTTCTGCCGCAAGATGTCCGGTGAATTTCACGTCTTCTTTGAAATTCATGCGCTGATGCGTTTGCATCACGTCATCAAACTTCCAGGCTTTTCTGCCGGCTATCACCAACTGTGCCGCGCTTCGGGCGTTTGCCTTGAATTCATCAAACGCCCTCAGCAGGTTCACTATGTTTTTGCGCGGCTGAATGGCGCCAGCATAAAGAAAATAAGGATGTGTCAACCCGAATTTCTGAAACACACCATGCGCGGAGCCGGTTGGAGGTTTTATACAGTTTTCTCTTATGCCGTTATAAACCACGTCAATTTTTTCAGGAGCGATTCCGTAAGTGGCTACGATGTCCCGCTTTGAAAATTCCGAAACGGTGGCAATTCTTTCCGCCTTCCGGGCATACTGGGGGGAATATTTCCGCAGATACCATCCCATCATCTTTCCTACCGTGTCGGGAAAATGTTCGAATGCAATATCATGAATGACAAGCAGTGTTCTGACGTTAGTTTTCAGCGAAAGGAATCCATCCGTGGAAATGAATAAATCAGCGCTGACTTTTTTCAGCGCCTTCGGTACAGCGTGTTCAAACCAGAGATAAAATAAAACAGGGTGACGCGCCTGCGGATGCAGGATGAGGGGGGTGATGTTGCCGGAAAAAATAAATTCGTCCGGAAACGTGCGGTCAAACAGGAAATAAAACTGATGCTCGGGATGCCCGTGCGTGATGCGTTTCAAAGTTTCAAACGTGAACCATCCGATGCCTTCAAGCTTGTCTTTCAGAAGGAAGCGGGTATTGACAGCGATGTTCAAACGGAGCGAAGTTCGCGGTTTTTTGTTTGTGGCTGGGAAATTTCAGTACGAACCAAGATGACAAATGCTCATTTCCAATTCAAAAGGTAAAAACTCCTTCCAATTTAAATCATAATCTTCAGCACCATGCCCGGCTTGAGGGTATTTTCTGAAACATTGTTGTGCCGTTTGATGTCGTCAACGCTGACGCGGTATTTTTGTGAAATCTCCCACAAGGTATCCCCCGTCCTCACTTTGTAGTAAATACAATTGCAGGAATCATCGCGCTTGGTAATCGCAGAAGCGCCTCCTGCTGCTTTCCATTCCTGCTTTTCGCGGAATGACATGGAGTTCACATCCAGATAGCTGGCATGTAAATCTTTCGGAACATAAATCACCAGTTTCTGACCGGTTCTGATGGTGCTGCCATACATTCCATTCCAATTCCTGATTTGCTGAGGTGTGCAATCGTACCAATCTGCTATGTAGCCGAGGTTGTCACCTGTTTTCACGGTGTAATAAAGCTTCACTTTGCTTCCTGAGGGAGTAATTTTTTCATACTGTGCTGTAATTTTCGACTGCTCCAGCAGTTCCAGCTCAGGATTGGGCATATTCCTGAAGATGGAATCCTTCAATGCAACGAATTGCGCCACTTTATTGACAGGCAGTTTGAGCGCGTATCCGTTTGACGAAACGGGCACCATTCTTTTCTTCAGCGCAGGATTTAAGAATAGCAGCTCCTCATTTGGTATATTCAATTGCTGCGCAATGTGCGAAAGCCCGATAGCGCGGTAAAGCATCACTGTGTCAGCAGGATAGCTTGAAAACTGCGGCTTGACGGGATTAAGCTGAAAGTCCTTATAGTGCATGAAAACATACATAGCCGCAAGAAATGCAGGAACATAGCCGCGGGTTTCAGCGGGAAGGTAATGCTGTATCTTCCAGAAATTCCTTTCACCGCGGGCGCGTGCTATCGCTTTGTTCACGTTGCCCGGTCCGCAGTTGTAAGCGGCAATCACCAGCAGCCAATCGCCATAAACCCCGTACATCTTTTGAAGGTAATCCAGTGCCGCCTCTGTTGATTTGTAAGGGTCTCTGCGCTCATCCAGGTAGCTGTTGATGGTAAGCCCCAGCATTCTGCCGGTGGAATACATCAGCTGCCATAGCCCCGTTGCTCCTGCACGGGAAACGGCATTGGCATTCAGCGCTGATTCGACAACGGGAAGGTACTTCAGATGATGCGGCATGTTCCTGCGGTCGAGCGCTTCTTCGAAAATCGGAAAGTAGATTTCTGACAAGCCCAGCATAATTTCGACCTTCGCATGACGCTCGATGGAATAAACCTCGATATACCGTTTCACACGGTCGTTGAACGCAAGCGGAATCTCTGACTGAATTTTCAGGATATTGTTCAGCACCACGGAATCGCTGAATCGCGGAAGGTTTTCTATGGGAACGGAGGAGGTGTCTTCTGCCGTGAGGGCGAGTTGAAACCGCTCGGCAAAGAGGCTGCCGGCTAGGCTGTCGAGCATGCTGACAATGGAAATCTCCTCGTCAGAGAATTTTGTGTCTCCGTCACCGCCAAAAGCGCTTGTCAAAGGAAGCAGGAAAAAACAAAAACTGCTGCAGGCTTTTAATAGTCGCATCACTAATATGGATTATCGGGAATTTTGGAATTTGGGTTTAGGTGCTTAACGAAATAGTTCCTTCAGTCAGTCTGCTTACGTGATTTGTGCTTTGAAGTTACGGCAAGAAGGTTAAAGAAGAAAATTTTTTTGCGCTATTTATCAACGCTTTGCCTTGAACACACATCCTAAATTTCTACTAAGCTCAATAAAACTTATACTTCCTTCCGGGATACACTGCGCGCCTGCCCAGTTCTTCTTCGATACGCAGCAGCTGGTTGTATTTTGCCATGCGGTCGGAGCGCGAGGCGGAGCCGGTTTTGATTTGCCCGGTGCCGAGGGCTACGGCCAGGTCGGCAATGGTGGCATCTTCGGTTTCACCGGAGCGGTGGCTGATTACGGTGTTGTATGCATTATTTTTAGCAAGCCTCACGGCATCTATGGTTTCCGAAAGAGTGCCGATTTGATTCACTTTAATAAGAATGGCGTTGGCAACCCCGTTGTCAATTCCCTGCTGCAGGCGCTTCACATTGGTTACAAACAAATCGTCACCGACAAGCTGTGATTTTTTGCCGATTTTTTTGGTGAGGATTTCCCATCCCTGCCAGTCGTCTTCCGCCATACCATCTTCTATGGAGATGACAGGATATTTCTTCACCCATTTTTCCCAGTAATCGGCCATCTCTTCGCTGCTCAGCTTTCTTCCATCCGATTTATGGAAGTGATACACTTTTTCTTTTGAATCAAAGAATTCAGAGGCTGCGGGGTCAAGGGCAATGAAGATTTCATCACCCGCTTTATATCCTGCTTTTTCAATTGCCGTTAGCACCGTTTCAATGGCTTCTTCGTTGGATTTCATTTCCGGGGCGAAGCCGCCTTCATCGCCCACATTCGTTGAATAGCCCTTTCCTTTGAGCACTTTTTTGAGATGATGAAAAATTTCAACGCCCATGCGCAGCCCTTCGGAAAAGGAGTCAGCGCCTGCGGGCATCACCATGAATTCCTGGAAGTCAATCTTGTTGTCGGCATGGGCGCCCCCGTTGAGGATATTCATCATGGGGATGGGGAGGGTGCGGGCTTGGGCGCCTCCCAGATAGCGGTACAGCGATTGTTTTGATTCAAGGGCTGCGGCTTTTGCTGCCGCCAGTGAAACGGCAAGGATGGCATTGGCACCGAGCCTGCTTTTGTTGGGGGTGCCGTCCAGTTCCAGCATGATGCCGTCAATTTTGTGCTGGTCGGTCACTTTCACGCCTTTCAATTTGCGGGCGATGAGGGTGTTGACGTGGTGCACGGCTTTAAGCACGCCCTTGCCCATCCAGGGTTTGTCTCCATCGCGCAACTCAACGGCTTCATGGGCGCCCGTGGAGGCACCCGAGGGAACAGCCGCCCTGCCCAGTGCACCTCGGCTGGTGATTACATCGGCTTCCACGGTGGGATTGCCGCGTGAGTCAAGGATCTGGCGGGCATGGATGGATTGAATCCGACTCATGGCTGTGTGTGTGTTTATGGTTGGTGGTTTATGATGAGTTTGATTCGCTTCTCAATAAATTCTTTATTGCTTTTGAAAAATTTTTGCCGTTATCAGTTCTTTGCCTGCCACTGTAGTTTGAAAATTTGTTCCTCAATGGTAATTATAGGAAAAATTTTGTCTGACCGGAAAATACAGAGCGGAGAATCTAAACACTTTCCACCGTCACATTCGACTTCACCATTTCCACAAACTCGTCAAACAGGTAACGCGAGTCAATGGGACCCGGGGATGACTCCGGATGATATTGAACGGAAAAAGCCTTTTTGTTTCTGAAACGCATCCCGGCAACGGTGTTATCATTCAGGTTGATGTGCGTCAGCTGAACATCCTTGGATTTGTTCAACTCGTCAAGGCTGACAGCGAAGCCGTGATTCTGCGTGGTGACTTCGCATCTGCCTGTCAGCAGGTTTTTCACCGGATGATTCAGCCCGCGGTGTCCGTTGAACATCTTGTAGGTGGAGATGCCGGCAGCCAGAGCCAGAAGCTGATGTCCCAGGCAGATGCCGAAAACGGGCTTGTCAGCGGCAAGAATCTTCCTGGCAGTTTCAACCGCATAGGGCATGGCTGCCGGGTCGCCCGGGCCGTTGGAGATGAAGTAGCCGTCAGGCTCCCACCTGTTCATCTCCTCAAACGGTGTTTTTGCGGGAAACACTTTCAGATAGCAGCCGCGTTCGGCAAGGCAGCGCAGGATGTTCTTTTTAATCCCCACGTCCAGTACGGCAATTTTAAGAGGCGAGGCGGGGTCGCCATAGAAATAGGGGGCAGGGGTGGTCACCCGTGATGATAATTCCAATCCTGCCATAGAGGGAACGTCCTTCAGCTGCTTTTTTAAAAATTCAATATCGGTTGATTCCGATGAGATGATGGCGTTCATCGCCCCTTTGTGGCGGATATGCCTCACCACCGCGCGGGTATCCAGGTCGCAGATTGCCACCAGGTTGTTTCGCTCAAGATACTCCTGCAGCGAGCCGGTTGCCTGCGGGCGGGAATAGATGTTACCTGAAAAATTTTTCATTACCAGTCCGGCAATTTTGATACCGTCAGACTCTACTTCCACCTCCTTCACTCCGTAATTGCCGATGTGGTCGGCAGTCATTACTAATATCTGTCCGTAGTAAGAAGGGTCGGTAAATACTTCCTGATAGCCGGTCATGCCGGTGTTGAAGCATATTTCACCGCAGGTGGTTCCGGTTTTCCCTGCGGCTTTTCCATGAAAAACTGTTCCGTCTTCAAGCAGCAGCACGGCTCTCGGTGCTTTTTGAAAAGGTTGCATCATCATCAGGCAATGGTCATTTGAGCAAAGTTAAAATTAGTTGCCGGTATCCGGAGGTCAAAACACCGCATCCTGCTGCGTTTCCATTGCACCTCTGCGGTGGCGGCATTTATTGATTCTGCCCTAATCTGGCGCAAAATAAAAAAGAACGGGTGATTTGCCCGTCCTTTTTTATCATCGGCATGTGGAAACTCATTGCTTGGTTTGCTCACCGGCAGTTTCACCCGTTGTTTCTGGTGCTGCTGCTGCTGCCTGAGCTGATGCCGTTTCTTCCTTCTTTTTGCCCTTTCCCCTGCGGGTCTTTTTGGCGCCAGCGGGCCGGGCTGTTTTTTCTTTTGTGTAAAGGGTGTTGTAATCCACCAGTTCAATGAGCGCCATCTCAGCGGCATCCCCCGGGCGGAAGCCCAGCTTGATAATGCGCGTGTAGCCTCCGGGACGATTCGCAATTTTGCCGGCTACATCCCCGAAAAGCGCTTTCACCGCCTGCTTATTCTGCAGCCGGCTGAACACCACCCTGCGCGAGTGCGTTGTATCCGTCTTGCTTTTGGTGAGCAGCGGCTCGATATACCTTCTGAGCGCCTTCGCCTTGGCCACGGTGGTGTTGATGCGCTTATGCAATATCAGCGAGCTGGCAAGATTGGAAAGCAGCGCACCGCGATGCTGCGCGTCTCTGCTGAGTTTATTGACTGTATTTCCGTGTCTCATTTTATTACAAGTTGGAAGTTTAGAGTTGGAAGTTTGAAGCTGATTTGAGAGATTGGTAAAACTTCAAACTTTACCCTATTCTTCACTGATTTGATACTTTGAAATATCCATGCCGAAGTGCAAGCCCTTCTCGTTGATGAGCTGCTCGATTTCCACCAGCGATTTCTTTCCGAAGTTGCGGAACTTCAGCAGCTCGTTGGTATCATAGGTCACCAAATCCGCCAGGGTGTTAATCTTTGCCGCCTTCAGGCAGTTGTAAGCGCGCACTGACAAATCCAAATCTTCCAGCGGGGTGTTGAGTACTTTGCGCATGTGAAGCACGTGCTCGTCCACCTCGCTTTCTTTAGCGCCCTCTCCGATGTCAAAAGTGATGTTTTCATCTGAAATGAGCATCAGGTGCTGAATCAAAATCTTGGAAGCCTGCTTAATGGCGTCTTCCGGATGAATGGTGCCATCGGTATCCACTTCGATAATCAGCTTCTCATAGTCGGTTTTTTGCTCCACGCGCGTGTTTTCAACGTTGTACCTCACGTTCTTAATCGGGGTGAAAATGGCATCAATCGGAATGACGCCAATCTGGTCGTTGCTGGGTTTGTTTTCCTCAGCGGGAACATAGCCTCTGCCCTTCTGCACGGTCAGCTCAATTTCGAGTTTCACGATGGGTTCCATGCGGCAAATCACCAGCTCGGGGTTCATCACGCTGAAGGCGTTGGTATGTTTTTCTATGTCACCGGCTTTGAATTCGTCTTTGTCTTTAATGGAAATGAAAATTTTTTCTTCTTCCATGTCTTCTCCCCGTTCCTTCTTCAGCCTCACCTGCTTGAGGTTGAGGATGATTTCGGTCATGTCTTCTTTAACGCCTTTGATAGTGGAGAATTCATGCTCAACGCCTTCGATTTTCACCGAAGTGATAGCGTAGCCCTCCAATGACGACAGCAACACTCTGCGCAGCGCATTGCCGATGGTGACGCCAAAGCCGGGTTCCAGGGGGCGGAATTCGAACAGACCGGAAAAGTCTGTCGCTTTCTGCATTACGATTTTGTCAGGTTTTTGAAATGTTAGGATTGCCATAGTCTGATTTTTAGGTTTTGGATTGACGTTTTAAGAGGTTCAAAATTACTTTGAGTACAATTCAACAATTAATTGTTCCTGGATATTTTCGGGAATGTCCTGCCGTGACGGAAGGCTGACGAACTTGCCTTTCATTTCAGCTTCATCCCACACCAGCCAGTTATATTTTTTCCCGCTCTTCGACAAGCTGTCGGTAATGCCGGGAAGGCTCTTTGACCTTTCGCGAACGCTGACTTCATCGCCCGGTCGCAGCGTGAAAGACGGCACGTTCACCACGCGGTTGTTCACCATGATGTGCTTGTGTGACACCAGCTGCCGCGCGGCTCTGCGCGAGGGGGCAATGCCGAGGCGGAAAACGGTGTTATCCAGCCGGGCTTCCAGCAGTTGCAGGAGGTTTTCGCCCGTTACCCCTTTTTTGCTGACGGCTTTCTTGAACGTATTGGCAAACTGTCGTTCCAGCAAGCCATAGGTGTATTTTGCTTTTTGCTTTTCCTGAAGCTGCATGCCGAATTCCGACAAGGTCTTCCTCTTTTTCGCCAGGCCGTGCTGCCCGGGGGGATAGCTCTTTTTTTCAAAAGCCTTGTCGAATCCGAAGATGGCTTCTCCGAATTTGCGTGCGATTTTCGTGCGGGGTCCTTTGTATCTTGCCATATTTTCTCTGTTGTTGCTGGTTATACTCTGCGTCTTTTTGGCGGACGGCATCCGTTGTGCGGGATGGGCGTCATATCTTTGATGGTCGTGATATCAATGCCTGCGCTGTTGATGTTGCGGATGGCCGACTCGCGTCCTGCCCC
>DATLYB010000425.1:0-2910 GCA_035575215.1 Chitinophagales bacterium | reverse complement strand
CGCATATGGGTTGTTTTTTTCATGGTGATTAGGAAGAAAAGGGCTGTGATTTTATCACAGAGCGAAATGGCGATTGTCATAAGACTTGAGATAAACAAAATGAAACATCAGCTTTCAGCAGATTGAACGATGGCGGATTTTCTAAGCCGGCTTCTCACAAACTTTTCTATCTCTACGCCATGAAACACGATGGTGGAAGCGAGGAGGCATATCAGCATTTCGCGAACTGTAAGCGGCTGAGTGCTGAAAACATCCTGAAATACGGGAATATACGTGATGGCTAATTGCAGCAGAAAAGTGAGAAATACAGCGCCTATGAGCGGAAGGTTGGTGAAGATGCCCTGACGGAAAAGGAAAAACTCTTCGCTGCGAATCGCAAGGGCATGCCCCATCTGGCTGAGGCAGAGGACATTGAACACCATCGTTTGCCATCGAGGGTTGCCATTATGATGTGCCCAGGCCTGAATGCCGAGACACACAGCGCCCATCAGCAGCCCTACCCAGAGGACGTGCCATCCCAAACCATGCGCGAAGATGCTTTCACCGGCAGGACGAGGCGGACGCTGCATCACATTTTTCTCAGCAGGCTCGCCTGCCAGCGCCAAGCCGGGCAGCCCGTCTGTAACAAGATTTATCCATAATATATGAATGGGAAGCAGCGGGATGGGCAGCCCCACCAGCGGAGCAAGGAAGATAGTCCAGATTTCACCGCTGTTACTCGTCATGGTGTATTTGATGAATTTGCGGATGTTGTCAAAAATCCTGCGTCCTTCCTTCACGGCTTTGACGATGGTGGCGAAGTTGTCATCCAGCAAAATCATGTGGGCGGCTTCTTTGGATACATCCGTTCCGGTGATGCCCATTGCCACGCCAATGTTGGCGCTCTTCAGCGCAGGCGCATCATTCACGCCATCGCCCGTCATGGCGACAAACTGGTTTTTCTTTTGCAGCGTTTTGACGATTAGCAGCTTCTGGTCGGGCGAAACGCGCGCATACACCTTGATACGCAGAATTTCATCTTCCAGCTCTTCCTGTGACATGCCTCTCAGTTCAGCTCCTGTCACCACTTTGTCGGATGCATGTCTGAGAATTCCAAGTTCTTTGGCAATCACTTTTGCAGTAAGGGGATGGTCGCCTGTAATCATTACGGGGATGATACCTGCTGTGACACACTCTGCCACCGCCCGTTTTGCCTCTTCGCGAGGCGGGTCAATCATGCCCGCTAACCCGCAGAGTTGCTGATTGCTCTCCAAAAAATCATGCGTTGCATTTTCAGGAAGCCGGGAGATGATTTTGTATGAATAGGCGAGCACGCGCTGCCCAGCGTTTGCAAGTTGTTCCGCGTATGCATTGGCATTTGCCGCAATTTCATTTTCGCAGATACCGAGCACCGATTCAAGCGCGCCTTTAGTGACGACAAGAAATTCATTATTCAACCGGTGAACGGTGGTCATCATTTTTCTGTCTGCGTCAAAAGGCAATTCGTACACGCGGGTGAAATCTTTTTCCCACGATTTGTTATAGTCAGCCTGCTTTGATGCAAATTCAACCAGCGCCACTTCGGTAGGGTCGCCTGTCAGCCTGCCATTCCCGGTTCGCTTTGTATCCTGGTTGGCGCTCATGCAAAAAAGCAGTAATTGATGCGGAGTGAACGAACCGGGATTTTTCAACTGCCCGTTGACCCAAATGTCTTTCACCGACATTTTGTTTTGCGTGAGGGTGCCTGTTTTGTCGCTGCAGATATAGGTAACCGAGCCGAGCGTTTCCACCGCAGGCAGCTTGCGAATCAGCACATTTTTCTTCACTAATTTTTTCGCTCCCAGCGCGAGCGCGATGGTAACCACTGCAGGCAGCGCTTCGGGAATGGCGGCTACCGCTACGGAAATAGCGGTGAGCAGCATTTTCACGGGGTCTTCGCTCCGCAGGATTCCCACCACATACAAGACTATGCAGATGGCGAGCACGGCAATGGAAAGTTTTTTCCCGAAATCTGCAAGGCGCTTTTGGAGGGGCGTTTGTGTTTCGTCTTCCTGCAGCATCTTGGCGATAGAGCCGATTTCCGTCTGCATGCCGGTTGCCACCACCACACCTGTGCCTCTGCCGTATGTGGCGAGTGTGCCTTTGTAAGCCATGTTGACGCGGTCACCCAGCGGAGTGTTTTCATCCTTCAATTCATAGACTGCTTTTTCCACGGGATGTGATTCGCCCGTCAGTGAAGCCTCTTCGATTTTCAGGGCATGGCTTTCAATCAGGCGGATGTCGGCAGGTACCATGTCGCCCGCTTCGAGAATGACGACATCACCCGGAACCAGCGCAGCAGAAGGGATTTGAATGATTTTATTTTCACGCTTCACCCTGGCGAATGAAACCGTCATTTTTTTCAGCGCTTCCATGGCTTTTTCCGCGCGAAATTCCTGCACAAATCCCACCACCGCATTCAAAATCACAATTACCATGATGACGATGGAATCTTTCATGTCGCCAATGATTGCGGAGATGACGGCAGCGATAATCAAAATCACTATCATCACTTCTTTGAACTGCAGGAGGAAAAGCAGCCAGGGAGGTTTCTTCTTGTTCCCTTCCAGAAGATTTTCCCCGTGCATGTGCAGGCGTTCTTCGGCTTCAATATTGCTCAGTCCTGAAAGCCTGCTGCCCAGCAGTTCGAGGGTTTCCTTGATGGTGAGAAGATGCCAGTTCATAGAAGCATAGTTAGCATGGTAAGAAAAGATAAAATATCGGAAGGTAACTTACGAATCCAAATTTGAGAGGTGGCGACTGCGGTGATGTGCTTTTCGTATGAATTCGTCAGCGCATACCGGCATATCATGCATACAGGTGGTGGCGGAGCTTTTCCGGCAGATGGCTCCGGCTTCAAATCGGTGACGGTAAGAAACTTGAGCGGATTCT
>DATLYB010000424.1:0-8768 GCA_035575215.1 Chitinophagales bacterium | reverse complement strand
GCAACAATCTGGCTCTCAGTAAACCGTGATTTTTTCATCTGACCATTTTTCAGAGTTAGAAAAATTACGCTTGTCCCGATTCGGAATCGGGACTGCGCCAACTCTATTTTTAAATGGTCGAATTAGAGGGGAGCCGACACTTATTCAAATAGTATTTATTTCATTATCTTGCTTTTTTATGTTCTCTGTTATCTTCATTAAATATGCCTATTTTGAGCATCTATTAAGTGTTAGGCTGATACTAGGTATTTTACTCGGGTTGCTATTTTCAGGTTTCTTCAATCCTTTATACGCATTACTTTTGGTTATCTCACCTTTCTTTTTTTATAGGAAGGCTACACGAACACTTAACAAATACTTCATTGCTCATAGTAGATAATTTGTCCATTGACTACGGTAAAGGAAATGTTTTGTCGCATTTGAATTTTCGTTTCCGAGAAGGCAATATTTATGGCAACACAGGTGAAAATGGAATTGGTAAAAGTTCATTGCTAAATGCGATTGCAAACATTATCAACTATACAGGAGTCATTTATAGCACAGCTCTTAATAATTATTTAAGCGAAACGCTCTACCTTCCATCTGATCTTTTCTTCTACCCAAAAATGACTGGAGCTGAATATGTTTTGTTTTATCTAAAGGCAAGAAAGAAGCAATCCATAAGTTTATCGCAATGGAATGAAAAGTTTAAGTTACCGCTAAAGCATTATATAAGTTCGTACTCTTCGGGAATGCAAAAAAAATTAGCGTTGATGCCAATTTTAATGATTGGAGGCTATTTAATTTTACTCGATGAACCATTCAATAGCCTAGATAAACATGCAGTAAATACTATTATCCAAATACTCTTAGAGCAGAACAAGGTTTCTAGTAATATAGTTATCATCACTTCACACAATATGGAAGTTTTAAACTCGATATGCTCTGAAATTTACCAATTGAATAGCTCCTCCTTGAAATTGCTCTGATATAGCTCTGTTAAACTCCAACCCACGCGACAAAATCACGCACATTTTGCAGCTCCCGCAAAGCAAACGCGCAATAGCACCGCTTGCAAAAAGAGCGTGCTTTTCTGCCAGCCCAGATAAAAACTTCAATTTTTTTTCTGCCCCGCTCAAAAATAAAAATACCCAACCCGCATGCCAACCGCACACCCACCGGCTGACACCCTTCACCCCGCAGGACACTTCCGTGCTATCCCGTAACTGACAACAAACCATTGAACAGTAGGGCAGCAGGTAACAAGGCTGCAAAAAAAAGCGGGGGAGATGTACGTTTGTTTAGGTTCATATCTCTATCTTAGTATATCGGCTGGATAGGTTTGGAGCATTGAAGCCCCGCCTGTTTTTTGCATCCGGAACCGTTCCTCCACTCCCTTCGTTTTCTTTTCAGGCACATTTTCAGCACCCGGCTGTTGCCTTGTTTGACTATCCGGCTTCCGACTGTAAAATAGTTGAAGCGGATAGTTGAAAGTTTTTGCTGGACGGAGCTTTTCAGGATACGCTGTCGAAACAGGCTCACTAGCTAGGTTTGACACATTGGATAATGGAGGAAGGTCTTTTGACTTTCCGGCAGGATGAAAGCCCTGCCGCTATCCCTCATCACAAAGTTTCCTTCGGAAGACCTTGCGATAACCGGGGGTATTTTCAGGATATAGCGATGACGAGAGGGGGCAGGTGGCGAAAAAGAAATTCATGAAGGGACAGACTCCATCCCCGCAGGAAACATGCTTTATGAAGGTTTTGTGCTAAAAATGCCCATTACTCATTGCTGAACGAATCTCCGATGGACCACTCCCTGTGATGTCATCATCCGGAGGACGATAACGCCCGAATAGTCTTCTTTTGCACCGTATTCTGTTTTGTTAAGAATTGCAGATTTTATTTCTCCGTCAACCAAAGTCGCTAATTTCTGCCCGGTAATGGCGAATACATCCAACCTCACGTGCGAGTCTTCCGGCAAGGTGAATTCAATATTCAGCCTATGGCTAAAAGGATTGGGATAGGCTTGCAGAAAAATTTTATCAATCCAGCTATGTTCTACGCGTGCCTGCGAAAGCTTCCACAAAGGGGCGCCCGCCTGACAGGGATTGTCGCAAACGGTGTTTTGATGCCAATGCGTGTAATCTTCGGCATAGACCTCGTTGGCAATAAATGAACCGGTCATCCGGTTGGGTTTTGCAGGAGAAGCAGCAAGCACCGTCAGATTGCCATTCTTAACATAAATATCGGCTGTAACGGCAGAGCCTCCTTCCACTTTTACTCCGTATCCGCAATACACCACCACTTCGTTTCCGTCAGGATTAAAATTGTTCAGTATCCCAAGGTTGATTTTGTTTGCTACCCTCAGATGGGTGCAGGGCGCAAATTTCAGCGTCACCTTTTCGCGCGTTGTGAGCGAGCGAATGTTGACCACCGGAGAGGTGAACGTGATGACGGATACCTTTCCGATAGTTACAACTCCATAAACAGAATCGGAAAGCGTCAAAACAGAACTTGCCGGAACGGTGATGTTTGGTCCCGAATATGGATTCGGTTCATAAGGAGGCAGGACGATGCTTGCAGGCGAAGAAATCTGCTGAACGGCTCCGCCCGTTCCTGAAATCACAATAGAGTCAGCCTTCACAAAAGTGGCGGGAGCTGTGATGAACGAAGAGTCGGAAATCACGATTCCAAAAGGAGTGGTTGCCCCAATGCCTCCGCTGAACACTGTATTGAGGTTGAGATTCACTTTCTTCTGAGCCACGATGGTGTAAGCTCCGAAAATGTCATCCGGTGAACCGACTGCAAAAGAGGCGCTCCCCTCGCATCCGTTTGAATCATAAACAGTGACCATGTAAACCCCGCCTGCCGCAGCCGAAATAGTGGCGGTGGTTTCACCCGTTGACCACTGATACGATACCGCAGCCGGAGAAACGGCTTCAAGATTTACCGATGTTCCCTGGCAGAAATCGGGAACTTCATGAATGCCTGCTTCAACGGTTGTTGCATCATGCCCGCATATTCCGTTGATGCAGGTATCGGCTGTGCAAACACTGCCGTCATTGCAATTTAGCGGGACGTGTATGCACACAACACGGCAGCCATCAGTAGTGCAGGGGTCGCCATCATCGCAGTTGACAGGGGTATGTCCGCAGGCGCCATTATCACAAAAATCATCGGTGCAAAGGTCGCCATCGTTGCAGTTGGGAATTACCACTATGGTTGTGAAAATGCTGTCGCAGCCGTTGGCGGCAGTGAACGTGTCATGGTAAACACCGCTGGTGGTTCGATAATATCCGCCTGCGTAAATGGAATCACCCTGGCAGATGGGAACACGCAAAAATCTCTGCTTGATGGGAATAACCGTGAGAAAAGTGGTGATGATGCTGTCGCAGCCGGCTGTGTTAGCATAGGTATCAATATAGGTTCCGCTGACATTACGCCATTGACCGCCCGCAAAATAGGATTCATTGCTGCAGATAGTCACCGAATCGCCTGATTGAATGGAAAGCGAAGAATAAATGCATCCGCCATTAAGGCATTGGTCTGCCGTGCAGATATCATCGTCATCACAACTGCTGACAGCAGCAATGCCCGCTAAATCCTGCTGCAACGTGGCGGAAGAGGAAACGGTGTAGTCGCCCTTCAATAAATCAGGTTGCGGCACCGGATATTTATCCGGGCCTGAAATCGCCTGCACATTCGATTCAGGAAGCGATGGATTCGGAATGCCGACAACGAAAATATGCGAGCCTTGCGCCTTCACTGCGTTGGCAGCGCCTATGGCTTCAAGCAAAGCCTGCGCGGTGGTGGCGGCATCAATTCCCTGCGCAACTCCACCCGAAGACGTGATATATGCTGTCGGCATGCCATCAGTGAAGAAAATCACAAGGTCGGCTAAACCTGCAGTTGCGTTAATCATTTCCACCTGGTTGAAAGCAGCCTCCCAGTTCGTGTAGCATTGATTTCCCGGACATGAATAATCCTCCGGGTCATAGTTGCTGGCGCTGGCGACCGTATTGTTATCCTGGGTGATGTAATTGTTGAATGCATCGATATAAGCGTTGTTGATGGTCTGGTAGGTCGTTAATCCTCCAATCAACGCCCGCCTTGCATTGGTATTGAATTCCACCACTGCCACGCGTGAGCCGGTGCCGTTCAGCGCTGTAATCAGATCTCTGGCGCCATTTCTCACTTCCGATGCAATGTTGGTTGTGCCGCGCGATGAGCCTACGATAGAACCTGACTCATCCAAAACAAAAATGATATCGTAGGGGCAAGTTTGAATAAGGTCGGGATTGGGAAAGGGAGTTTGAGCATGAGCCGTACAATACCACAGGCAGATTTTCGCTCCGCAGATGAATTGAAATAACCTGCTAAAGAATGAAAAGGAAAAATAATGATGAGCCATCCCGCTTTCGTGTCCCCTGCATTTGAGAAATTTACGGAAAATAATTTCTACTCATTTCCCTTCCCTGTTTTTTAATTTCTTTTTAATTCCGATTCGGAGTTTAGCAGCAATGAGCTTACTCACATCATCCCTTCATCAGCAAAACTGTAATAGCTGCTTTCTGTAACGATGATATGGTCAAGCACATCTACTTCCATGATGTTACCGGTTTCTTTCATTTTTTTGGTGAGGTCAATATCGGATTTGCTTGGGTTTAGATTCCCTGAAGGATGATTATGCGCCAGAATGATGGAAGAGGCAAGGAGTTCAATCGCTTTTTTAAAAATTATTTTTACGTCAGCAACCGTTCCGGTCACCCCGCCCTTGCTTACCGGCTCAATGGAAATGATTTTATTCGCCCTGTTCAGGTAAACTACCCAAAATTCTTCGTGCGGCAAGTCAGCCATGCGCGGTTTGAGAATTTGATACATTGAGCCACTGTCCGTGATGTGGTCTTTCGATAGGGCTTCGGACTGCTGCCGTCTTGCCCCTAATTCCAAGGCTGCCAGAATTGAAATCGCCTTCGCATGACCCATTCCCTTGAATTGGCAGAGTTCCTTTACACTGAGCTTCGCAAGTGTATTGAGGTCATTATTCACGGAGGAAAGAATCCGTTTGGCAAGGTCAACAGCCGATTCCTCCCGCGAGCCGCTGCTGATGAGAATGGCAATCAGCTCAGCAGATGAAAGGGAAGATTTTCCCTTGCCGATAAATTTCTCCCGCGGACGGTCATCTTCCGCCCATGTTTTGATGGTCAGACGGTTTTTGTATTCTTCCACGATGAAATGAAGCTGCTAAAAATATAAAAACAGCCCTTACCTTCCGTACATCTCTGAAAATGTTTTTTTGGGGGAAAGAAATTATTCTGTGAAAGACATCACCAAAGCACGTGTAGCGCTTATCACGCTCATTTTACCATTTTCCACTTGTCTTTCCAACTCTGTAAACTTCTTTTTCAACTTTGGATTTTCGCGAAGCTGTTTTATAACCGTTTCAAGAACCCGCTCTCTTAACCATTGTCTGCTTTGCTCCTGTCTTTTTACATGGAACCAACGGTTAGCTTTCGTCAGCTTTTCAAAATCTTCAATACGTTTCCAAATCTGGGGAATACCGTCACCCGTTAAGGCAGAACAGGTGACCACATCCGGCTTCCATCCGTTTTCATTTGGAGGGAACAAGCGTAGCGCCTGTTTATAAGCCGCCTGCGCCAGCTTCACTTTTTGCAGATTGCCGCCATCGGCTTTGTTGACAGCCAGCAAATCAGCCAGCTCCACGATGCCGCGTTTCATCCCCTGTAACTCATCGCCTGCCCCGGGCAATAACAGCAGCAACAAGAAATCAACCATGGAATGAACAGCAGTTTCAGACTGTCCCACACCCATTGTTTCCACGAAAATGACATCATACCCTGCCGCTTCGCACAGCAAAATGCTCTCCCGCGTGGCGGCTGCCACACCGCCCGGCACTCCGGCAGACGGTGAGGGACGAATGAACGCATTTTCATTTCGCGCCAGACTCTCCATGCGCGTTTTGTCACCGAGAATACTGCCTTTGCTGACGGTGCTGGTGGGGTCAATGGCAAGCACGGCAACTTTCCTTTTCTTTTTGCTGATGAGAAAGTTTCCCAGCGCTTCGATGAATGTGCTTTTGCCAGCACCAGGAACTCCGGTGACGCCAACGCGGATGGATTTTCCCGTGTAAGGCAGAATCTCATCAATGATTTTCTGCGCTTCGCGGTGGTGTCTGGGCGATGCGCTTTCAACGAGCGTGATGGCTTTTGCCAGCGCGATGCGGTCGCCTGCAAGAAGGGATTGGGCGAGGGAGCTGTTTATTTTTTTCATTCAGCTGAGGTCATTTTATCCAAATAAGTCACTCATCAATTTTTCTTTGTCATATCAAGAGGTTCTGCGACTTCAGAAAGAATTGCCGGAAGGGTCCCCACTTTAATTGGAGAATGGTTGGGTATAGTTACGTGATGCTCTCCTTTTATTTATTTAACCTTGCCTTTAGTACGTGCTCAGCGCATCCTTTAACCCCGCGATAAATCGCGGGGTTAAAGATTATTCAGCAACTTCTCTAAAATCCTGCTTGCAGCCTCCGGAATTTTCGTCCCCGGTCCGAAAACTGCAAACACGCCTTTTTTCTTCAGAAATGAACCATCCTTTGGGGGAATGATTCCGCCCACAACCACTAAAATATCATCCCGGCCGAGTTTTTTCAGTTCGGCAATCACTTCGGGCACCAATGTTTTATGCCCGCCTGCAAGGCTGGAGATTCCAAGGACGTGCACGTCATTTTCTGCCGCCTGCATGGCAACTTCCTTCGGCATTTGAAAAAGCGGGGCGATGTCAACGTCAAAACCCAGGTCGGCAAAGCTCGATGCAATCACTTTCGCGCCACGGTCGTGGCCGTCCTGCCCGAGCTTGGCGACCATGATGCGCGGACGCCTGCCCGCTTTTTTCGCAAACTTATCCGAAAGCGCCTTAGCTTTTTTGAATGATTGGTCGTGCATGCTCTCGCCCGAATATACGCCACTAACCGCACGGGTGGGCGCATGGTACCTGCCGAAAATTTTTTCCAAAGCAAATGAAATTTCTCCGAGCGTGGCCCGCTTGCGGGCGGCTTCAATGGCAACCTCCAGCAGATTTCCCTTCCCGGTTTTCGCAGACTCGGTCAGCGCATCCAAAGCCTGTCGCACTTCATCGTTATTTCTTGATGCCTTTACTTTCTGCAATCTTCTCATCTGCCGTTCACGCACAGCCGTGTTATCCACTTCGAGAATCTCAAGCTGCCGGTCATCATCCGCCTGGAATTTATTTACACCGACAATCACGTCTTTTCCTGAGTCAATCCGCGCCTGTCTTCTGGCAGCGGCTTCTTCAATGCGCATCTTCGGTATTCCTGTTTCGAGCGCTTTTGCCATGCCGCCCAACTGCTCAATCTCGTCAAGGAGGCTCAGCGCTTTTTTTGCCAGCCCGATGGTGAGTTCCTCCACATAACGCGACCCGCCCCACGGGTCTATCACTTTGGTGATGTTGGTTTCCTTCTGCAGATAAAGCTGCGTGTCGCGCGCGATTTTCGCGGAGTGTTCCGAAGGCAGGGCAAGCGCTTCGTCCATCGCGTTGGTGTGCAGCGATTGTGTTCCGCCCAGCACGGCTGACAACGCCTCGATGCACGTGCGGGCGATGTTGTTGTAAGGGTCTTGCGCGGTGAGGCTCCAGCCGGATGTCTGGCAATGCGTTCGGAGCGCCATCGAGCGTTCCTCTTTCGGGTTGAACTGCTTGAGCAGCTTCGCCCACAGCAACCTTCCCGCACGCAGCTTGGCGATTTCCGTGAAGTGATGCATCCCGATGCCCCAGAAAAAAGAAATGCGCGGGGCGAAATCGTCAATGTTCAGCCCCGCTTTCAATCCGGCACGGACATATTCCAGCCCGTCAGCCAGCGTGTAGGCGAGTTCGAGGTCAGCCGTGGCACCCGCTTCGAGCATGTGATAGCCGCTCACGCTGATTGAGTTGAAGCGCGGCATTTTTTTCGAAACGAAAGAAAAAATATCGGTGACAATGCGCATCGAAGGGGCGGGCGGATAGATGTAGGTGTTGCGCACCATGAACTCCTTGAGGATGTCATTCTGAATGGTGCCGCTGAGCTTTTCCGGAGGGACGCCCTGCTCTTCTGCCGCGACAATGAAAAAAGCAAGCACCGGAATCACTGCACCGTTCATCGTCATGCTCACCGACATTTTTTCCAGCGGGATGCCGTCAAATAAAATCTTCATGTCTTCCACCGTATCCACCGCCACCCCTGCTTTGCCGACATCGCCTTTAACGCGCTCATTGTCCGAATCGTAGCCGCGATGTGTTGCCAGGTCGAATGCAACGGACAATCCCGTTTGTCCTGCCGCAAGATTTTTCCTGTAAAAAGCATTGGATTCCTCAGCCGTTGAAAATCCAGCATACTGGCGAATCGTCCACGGGCGCACGGTGTACATGCTGGCGTAGGGACCGCGCAGGAAGGGAGGGAAGCCGGCAGCGGCACCCTCGCTCCATCTCCGGGCATAGTGCGGGCTGTTTCCTGACTTAATTGGAATGCCTTCGGGTAGAAGTTGCTCACGTCTGGGCATAACGATTGTAAAAGTAGGGAATGGCGAACATTCTGTTTTTTCCGCCTGCAAATAATCATGGAGTCGCCCGCCCTTGGACGCTCTTTATATTGTCACAGCAAATAATTGTATCGGATGCAAAAAAATATTGTTTCATCATAATAAAGTTTGAACAACGAGAAAGCAGCCGTTAAAGTGATGCTTGATTTTAAATATGCTGAACTGTTTCAATTCTGAT
>DATLYB010000423.1:0-2588 GCA_035575215.1 Chitinophagales bacterium | reverse complement strand
CGGCTGCTGAACGATACGATGTACTTGTTGCAGTATTCGCTGAACCCGGATAATGCGATTGCCATTTTCATTTCCGACCAATATGAATTTTATTGGAACACGTCTGCCCCCCAACTGATGGAACGAATGTTCCGGGAATACCAGAAATTCTGGAATGAGAGCAGAACGGAGAAAGCCCAGGCTCAAAACCTGACTCCGCTTGAAGCGATAACGCTTGCCTCCATTGTCGAAGAAGAAACAAACAATGCCGCAGAAAAACCACGAATTGCAGGCGTTTATCTGAACCGTCTGAAAAAGGGAATGAAACTGCAAGCCGACCCTACGGTAAAATTTGCCCTGCAGCAGTTTGAACTGAAACGCGTCACTACGCGGCAAACACATTTAGAATCGCCTTTCAACACGTATCATGCGGAAGGTCTGCCCCCGGGTCCTATTTGCATTCCATCCAGGCAAAGTATTGAAGCGGTGCTGAATCCGGAATCACACGGTTATCTTTTTTTCTGTGCGAAAGGCGATGGTTCAGGCACCCATGTATTCGCTGAAACCTATAAACAGCATCAGGCAAATGCGAGGCGGTACAGGAAGATTCTTGATTTTAATAACATTTTTTAGTGATTAATTCAGCGTGTTCCCGCCTGCCGCTTGGCTATTTTTACGGGTAAAATTCAACTCATGTCACTCGTCAGCAGGCTAATGAACAGCCATCCTTACCTTTCCGCACTCTACGAGCGCGCCAAGGCGCTGACGCTGCCGGGCTTTGACAACATTCCGCTTTACGATGTGTTTGTGTTTTTCCGAAACGAAGTGAGGCGGAATGTGATTTCCGTGAGAGCAAAAGCAATTGCATTCACATTTTTTCTGGCTTTGTTTCCTGCGCTGCTGTTTCTGTTTACGCTCATTCCCTACATTCCGATTCCCAATCTTCAAAACGACCTTATTAAGTTTATTAAAGAGTTTCTTCCCCATGAGGCTTTCGTCATGCTGGAAACCACCATCACGGGCGTTATAAAAGAGCAGCGGGGAGAATTGCTTTCAATCGGCTTGTTCCTCGCCCTGTTTATTTCCACCAACGGTGTGATGGCGATGATGGAGTCGTTCGACAAATCCTATGCAGTGTTTGTAAAAAGAAGCAGGCTGAAGATGCGGCTGGTGGCATTAGGGCTTACACTCATCCTTTTTTTCCTGCTGGTGGTGTCCATTATTACCATCGTGGAAGGAAATCTGTTTTTGAAATCGCTTTTGAAAACCTTCAACAGGCTGAATCAATTCAACTTCATTCTTTTCAGCACGCTGAAATGGATTATTATCATTCTGCTGTTCTTCAATTCCATTTCGCTTATTTATTACTATGGTCCTGCGGTGAGAAAGAAATTCCGCTTTGTATCTGCCGGTTCCACGCTTGCCACGTTTCTTGTGATTCTGATTTCAATCGGGTTTTCATATTTCGTCAACAACTTCGGGAGTTACAACCGCTTTTACGGTTCTATCGGAGCCATCATCGCCTTGCAGATTTATATTTATCTCAATGCCTTCGCCATGCTGATTGGCTTTGAGTTGAATGCTTCCATCGCCATCAGCAAAAATATCAGAGAGCATCGCCCGGATGTAGAACTGCAGAGCGGGGATGTATGAGGCTAAGGATCGGCAAAGCGGGCGCGTTCAACTCCCGTTTCCACCCACTTTGCTAACTTCGCCCCCGGAGGGATGGCAGAGTGGTCGAATGCGGCAGTCTTGAAAACTGTTGACCTGGCAACGGGTCCGGGGGTTCGAATCCCTCTCCCTCCGCTTCCCTTTTCGTTATCGATGTCCTGAACTTAGGGTGAGTCTATTCCTGCCTTGTGGAAATTTATCCTAACTTGAATCCGCAATGCTCGGTTACCGCTTTTCCCGATTTATCCCTAATCCGCAGGGGCAAAGTACTTTCGACAAGCTGCTGAAGCTGTTCAATGAGCTGCTGGTTTATACTTCCGGTGATGTGGATGAGGCGCTGCGCTGGCTCAATGAGCTGGACAAGGAATACAAGCTCACCAATGACGATTACGGAATGGGTGATTTCATTGAGGATTTGAAAAAGCAGGGGTATATCAAGGAAAACGAGCGTGGCGTTTTCGTCATCACTGCAAAGACCGAACAAATCATTCGCCAGAGCGCGCTGGAAGAAATTTTCGGCAAGCTGCGCAAGACGCGCAAAGGCAACCACAGCACGCCTTTCACCGGCACGGGCGATGAGCAGGGCAGCGACCGCAGACCGTACGAGTTTGGCGATGCGCCCGACCAGATTTCCGTCACCGACAGCATCCGCAACGCACAAATCAACCACGGCATCGGCAGCTTCGCGCTTACGGAAGATGATTTGGAGATTATTGAGAAAGAGAATAAGTCGCAAGCGAGCACCGTGCTGATGATTGACATCTCGCACAGCATGATTCTCTATGGCGAAGACCGCATTACGCCTGCAAAAAAAGTGGCGATGGCGCTTGCTGAACTCATCATCACCCGCTATCCGAAGGACACGCTCGACATCATTGCGTTCGGTGATGACGCATGGCAAATCGAAATCAAAGACATCCCTTACCTGCAGGCGGGTC
>DATLYB010000422.1:0-3694 GCA_035575215.1 Chitinophagales bacterium | reverse complement strand
CTGCATAGGCAGCCACTGACCCGCCACCGGGCGCAGGAGAATCCGATGCCGTTTCATTGGCAAACTCACGCAAGTTCATTTTGACGAGCCGGGCAGTATTTTCATCTTCCAGCATATACTCGATGATTTTCTTTTTGGGGTCGAATGGCGCCAGTTCGTCCAATCCGAGCGATTTCACGGCAATATGCAGCAACAACTCCTCCGAAACGCCCGCAGAATGATTCTGTTTCCGCAGAAAATACTTCCCGGCATCAAGCATCGCCTTCAGCGGAATCAGGCCAACCAGCTCGGAACCCGTCACCCTCAACCCTCTTCTCTCCGCGCTTTTGCAAGCTTCCTCAAACGCCACATGAACAGGAGTGATGCCAAGGTTGGTGAGATTCATTGACACCTGCGCAATGCCATATTCCCTGATGTACCAGCCGATAGCCTTCACCGCCCTGCATGCTCCCGGAATGCGGACGGGATTTCCCTTTTTGTCCTTCACGACTTCGCCTTTGGCATTTTTCTTCACCCTGCCGTTTTCGCGAATATCAAATGCAATGGAGTTGGCTTTGCGCACGGATGTGGTGTTGAGGTTCACATTGTAAGCCACCAAAAAATCACGCGCGCCAATCGCTGTGTTGCCCGTTTTCGGATTAAATTGTGCAGGACCATAATCGGGTTTCCACTCCGGCTTTTTTATTTTTTCAGCGATGCCTTCATACTCTCCCTCGCGAATAGCTGACAAGCTTTTCCGGTGAGGCGCGGTGGCGGCATATTCATAGAGATATACAGGAATTTCCAACTCATCCCCCACCCTTTTTCCAAGCTTCTTTGCATATTCCACTGCTTCTTCCATGGAAATTTCTGAAACCGGCACAAGCGGACACACATCCGTTGCACCCATGCGCGGATGCTCGCCCTTGTGCCTGCGCATGTCAATGAGTTCGGATGCTTTTTTGATGGCACGGAAAGCGGCTTCAACCACAGGCTCCGGCTCGCCAACAAATGTCACAACGGTTCTGTTCGTGGCTTTGCCGGAGTCAACATTGAGCAGCTTTACGCCTTCTACGCTTTCGATTTGGTCAGTGATGGATTTGATAACAGAGAGGTCGTTGCCTTCGCTGAAATTGGGAACACATTCTATAAGCCTGCGCATTTACACGTTGTTTTGGATGTGAAACATGAGATAAGAGACTAAGATATGCTATTGCCTGCAATATCATCACGGCATCCTGTACACGTCAAACCCCGGTTCTGCCTGATATACTTTTTCATATGGCAATTCTTTCCCCGGCCCCACTACGTATATTTCTCTGTATTTACCCGCCAGCTCGCTTTTTATTTTTTCAAAATCATCCTCTTCCAGCGCCTCAAACGTTTCCTGAAGTTTATCAGCATTCTCATATCCCAGCATCTTCATCCTGCGCATCCACTCTTGCCCGAAAGCCGGGTTGAAAAACATCTGCGTGCCATCTTTCCAGTCGCCATAAATTGCCCGTTCCGACTCCACCCGGAAGCCTTCCGTTTTTGGAGAAACAATAAATACGGCATCGGTGGGAGTATTTTTTTTCGCCCATGCCTGCAGCCCCAGCCAGCCGCCATCCTGCCTGTTGTAAAGTGTGAATCCTTCTTTCATGACACATCCGCCAAGTCCAAGCAGCAGAGCAAAGAAAAGCAACGAAGGAATATACCACTTTGAAAAATTTTTTGGCAGGGCAGAAACAAACGCATACCCGGGAAACACAGCAAGCGTCACGAGCAGAAAGCTGACATACTTGGAAAAATTTCCGCTGAAAAAAACGGCTGCAAAAGAAATCAAGACGACTGCTTTTAGCAGATTGTTTCCTTTTGTTTTTGATTCTTCAAAAAAGAAGTTGGAGTAATAGACAACGGCAAGAAAAATCAGAAATACAAAACTGCGAAACAACTGGAACTGAATGACAATGGAAACCGGAAACAGTTCGGTAAAAACGGTTCCTGCAACACACAGCATCAGCACCGTTCCGCAGGATAGCATCACCACCTTGTGCTGCCATGCCTCCGGTTTATGCAAGCGGGACAAACCGAATCCGAAAATGAAAAGCGCTGACTGGACAATCAAAAGCGGGCTCCATGCAGTGGGAAACAGATGATGCGCGGAGCGCAGCCGCAGCAATTCCACCCAGTGAGCATCAGCATGAAACAGTCCCAGCGAAGGCGCAGGGTTTTTTGCTTTCAGGTAAAGAACGGGGCTTGCCAAAACCAGCATCGTGGCAATACCAACTGCAAGCTTTCGCCACCCGATTTCTTTCAATGAAAATAATGAGCATACCAAAAGACACGCCAGCACATAAACTGCCGACAAAGGATGAAACAGGAACGCACCTCCCGACAGGGCGAAAGCCGGAATGATTTTCTTTTGCAGGAAAAAATAAATTGCAAACAGCAGCATGGGCAAAACGAACATCCTCTCAAGAAACAGGCTTTCAATCGTTCGTACCTCGCCCAATGTCGTGAAAGAAAATATGAGAAAGATGACTGAGAAATAGGCAACCTCCCTTTTAGGAAAAAGAGCCAGCGCTATTTTAAAGAATGCTGCCAGCGAAGCATAAAGGCTCGCGCAATAAAGTGCGAAAAACAGGTGCGGCAGCGGAATCTTCAGTGCTTTTATCAGCCACGCACACCCGCTGTTGAAATATGTGTAGAAATACTTCTTCTCCGCGATGAGGTAATCATGCGGATAAAGTTCGGGGTGGATGATGCTTTTGATAAAGGGAATGGTGATGAAATGATTGTAAAGCCCGTAAGTGTATTGGTTAATTCCGATGATGGAAGCAGTGGCGATAACGAGCAGCGCTATGGCATCGGTGAGATGGAAGCGGATATTCTTCTTCACAATTTAAAACGGTCTCCGCAAAAGTCACTCTCTGTGTTGGAATGAACAAAAAAGTTAGTAACGGGAAATTGTGACCAATGAACTGCCGGTGCAATGCCGGTTTGACGTGCCGCTTCAGGACTATAGCAACCGCCTCAAAGTTCCTGCAAGCTGTGAATCTTGCATTTGCTGCGAACCACCTCTTCTACGGCACCATCGGCATTTACCACTTCAGCTTTCACACCGCCTTCGCCTTTGTAGTTGAGAAGGTGAATTGCCTTGCCGTCAGGCGAGAGTTTGAATTCAATGGAACCGCTGTCATCGAAATAATTCACTTTGTTCACTTTTTGAACGGGAGCATCAAGAAAAATCTGGTAGTATTCTTTCTTCAGAGGCGAGGCAGGCTGCTCCTGTGCGTGTGCAAATTGCAGCGACATCAACAGGAAAATAATAACCCTTATCACGTTTTTCATTACCATCATTTTCATCTCACCTGTTGAAATTAGTAACTTTGAGCGGCATCTCAAAGCATGATTGGGCACAAATTCAGCTTCACCGCAGCCTTTACTATCACAACACTCGCTGTTTGCGCCCAGCTATCCGTCAGCAACCGGGGTGCATTGATTTCATTGAAAGAGGGCGCATTCCTCTCCATCCATGGTGATTACCGCAGCGAGCAGAACGGCTCCTTCGATAATGAAGACACCGTTTTTCTTTTTGGCGATTGGATTAACAACGCAGGCAACACGGGTTTCAACGAACCTCATGAAGGCGCAGTCGTTTTCCTTGGCGATAATCAGCACATCCGCGGAACAGACGTCACCCACTATTACCACCTTGACCACCGCGGAGGCG
>DATLYB010000421.1:0-10611 GCA_035575215.1 Chitinophagales bacterium | reverse complement strand
ATCCGGGCTGCTGCTGCGAAATACCAACTGCCCCCAGCGGTTGAAGATGGACATGCTGAAGTTGTCAATCGCACTGCTTACGAAAGGTTTTATGAAATCATTCACATGGTCATGATTGGGGGAAAAAGCGCTGGGCATTTTCACCGCCCTCTCACACTTGCTCACAACGGTGACGGCAACTGAATCACTGGTAATACAGCCATTGGTATCAGTAACAAATACATAAAACGTGGTGGACTCATCCATCACTGCAACCGGATTATTGCAGTTGGTGCAACTCAATTGTGAATCCGGGCTCCATAAATAGCTATCCCCTCCGCTTACATTCAGCTGAACGCTTTCCCCCTGTTCAACTGCTGATTCACTTGCTGAAACCGAGATTGGTGCGGGTCCGCTGACAGAAATATGATTCGGCTTCAATAAGGTGTCAAAGCAATTGCCGCTGGAAATAATCAGAGTAACGTCATACATTCCCGGAGTTGGATAACAAATGCCGCCTGGGTTTTGAATCATTGCTGAAGATGGAGTTGCCCCGGCAAATGTCCATTGCCAAAAAGAGATTGGATGATTCATGCTCAAATCATTAAAGTCAACGCATCCTCCCAAACAAATCGCTGAATCATCAGCGGTGAAATTTGCCTTTGGAGAAAGAACGGTAAGGCTCAACGAATCGGAAGCCGTGCAGCCGTTAGAGTCAGTAACGGTTACAATGTAAGTGACGGACTGGTCTGGCGCTGCCGTTGGGTTTTGGCAGGTGGTGCAGTTAAGAAAAGTGGGGGGAGACCACAAGTAGCTTCCGCCTCCTGCTGCATTTAATGTCACGCTTTGATGATTGCAGAGCGTGGTATCGGGAGAAGCAACCACGTCAGGATTTGGGTTTACGGTGATAAACCTGGTAAGCGTGTCAGAACAGGTGCCGTTGGAAGCTATGAGCGAGACATTATAATTTCCCGAAGCGCTGTAACAAATGTTTGATGGATTTTGAGAAGTTGAAGATGCCGGTGATGCACCGGCAAATGTCCATCGCCAGGAAGTGGGATTGCTTGAGCTGGAGTCGGTAAAGTTGATACAGTTGTTTTCGCAAATACTTGTGTCGTCCACGAAGAAATCAGCATTAGGTTCAGAACAAAGAACTTGAACAATGGAATTAGGAATATTCGAAACAAGTGCCGCTGAAGAGGAAACCGCAGAGCTGTCTGAAAAAGGTGCGGGAATTGAAACTAATGATGAAGGCGAATTAGTAATTGAATTTGCCGTGGTCATGTTACAGCAAACATTTCCGTTAACATCTGTTTTAATCAGATAAACGTCTTTGCCACCTGCTCCAAAACTCGAAGTATAACCTGCGATAATATAGCCCCTGTTTGGAACTTCTATAACATACCAGCCATCATCATAAGCCGAACCGCCATAGGTTTTAGACCATTGCATATTTCCTAAACTATCTGTTTTCACGAGAAAGACATCGTTGCTGCCACTTCCATAGCTGGTAGTGAACCCCACACAAATAAAACCAAAATCAGAAGTTGGCTGGACTGTCCATGCATGATCATCTCCTGTTCCACCGAAAGTCTTAGACCATTTTAAGGAGCCATTAATGTTGGTTTTAACCAAGTACATGTCCCTTATTCCAGCAGCGAAACTGTATGTATTTCCTGTCATTACATAATCACCGGTTGATAATTGCCTCACCGTTCTTATGCCGTCATGTGCAGCACCACCAATTGTCTTATTCCATTGGATATTTCCTGAAGGGGATATTTTCACCAGGTAGTTATCGTACAATCCGGCTCCATAAGTCAAAGTACTGCCTGCAGCCATGTATCCACTGTCAATAGTTTCTACAATGCAATTAGTATATTCATAATCCCAGCCGCCAAATGCTCTTGACCACAGCAAAGAGCCATTGGCACTTGTTTTAACGATGAAGAAATCCATGTATCCAGAACCGAATGAAATGGTATAGCCACCAAAAATATAATCTCCGCCATCTGTTTGAAAAGCTGATTGAAAATTGTCATCATCAAATCCGCCAAAAGTATTAGACCATTGTAAAGTTCCATTCCCATCTGTTTTAATTACAAAAGCGTCCTTTCTTCCTGAACCAAAACTTTCTGTATTTCCGGCTAAAATATAACCTCCGTCATTTGTTTGCAGAATACAATTAGCCACATCATCACTTGACCCACCAAAAGTTTTTGTCCACTGCACATCTCCTAAGGAGTCAATTTTTATCATGTACACATCCCATCCGCCCGAGCCAAAACTGGCAGTGTATCCCGCAAGCGCCCATCCGCCATCAACTGTATTACACAGTGAATAAGCAACGTCATCTCCCGTCCCGCCAAATGTTTTTTGAAATGAAGTTTGACTGAAAATAAATTGTGAACAAAAAATTGAACACAGAAAAAACAAAAGGATGTTTATTATTTGCCGGTTCACAGGTTTTAAAGATATATATAAATAGACAATAAAAAAACTAAATAATCCATTTTTCAGTTGAATCCCAATTTAGCAAGCCCATGGACCTTGTTATTGAGGATGAGAAGCGGTTCCTCCGAAAAAAATTTGGTTAACTTTGTGTTTAAAGTAAAAAACCATGCAATATACTATTCAAAACGATGGTTTTGTAATTCTTAAAAGGGTATTTTCTGAAAATCAGCTTGCTCCTGTGCGGAATTTAGCAGATGAGATTGTTGCCTGTTGCGAAAAAAATTTTAATGACCCTTTTGAAAAATTTCTCTTGCCTAACAGAGCAGATACCGGAGTACTGTATGATTTAATTCAGCATTATCCTGAATTCAGGGAATTAGCAGCAAACGACACTATTCTTGACGAATTGGAAAAAGTATTAGGTCATGATATTGTCCTATATGAAAATTCATTGGTTTATAAGCCCAAAGGGAAAAATAATGCGGTTCCGTGGCATCAGGATTTTATCAACCGAAGGAATGAACCCATTAAATATGTTGCCTGGATTGCGCTGGATAATATCCAGCGGGAAAACGGAGCGATGAAAGTTATACCAGGTTCCCATAAGAAAGGCTTTTTGCCTTGGTACCGTGTGAGGGGCGCAGCGTACCATGATTTGGTGAAAAGGGAATATGTGGAAGAAGATAAAGCAATATATACCGAATTAGAAGCAGGTGATGTTATGCTATTCCATCAATTACTACTGCATTCCAGTGATTTGGTAGCCTCCGACAAGCCAAGAAGGGCTTTTCGCGTTTCATATCAAAATCTTGAAAATCTTTCGATGCCCAGAGGGGTTCCGATTGTATTCAGAGGCTGCAGACCTTCTTCCATTGCCGCAAAATTTGGAAGTAATCATAATAAAACGCCTTCTGCATTTAAAGAATTTTTGCAGACAGTCGGAAAAAAGCTTATTGAACTAAGCAGGAATTGAGCGCCAATCCTTTTTTAATGAATAACAACATCATAAAAATATTTTGTCCTGTTTGTATTAGAGATACCGGACACCGTCTTTTGCTCAAAGCAAAAAAATTTGAGCATAATCTTTATGCATGCCAGGAATGTGAACTAAGACGACTTTATCCTATACCGGAATCATATATCATGCAAGGGATGTATGAAGACATCGCAACGGCTTACGATAATTCAAAAGCCGAGTATTCATTAAGAAGTGCTGAATTTTACCTTCGTGAGATAAACAAGCTGAACAGCATTAAAAGGAAAACCCTATTGGACATTGGCTGCGGGCTAGGATATTATTCCAATGCATTCGGAAAAATCGGATTGGATGTGACAGTGGTTGAGCCGGATAAGGTTTCTTACGAGTTTTGCGAAAAGCATCAAAAAAAAATAAAACGGATTATCAAAGTACCATTGGAGAATTACCTGAAAAATGCTGCCGATACCTATGATATTATTTATTGCAGACATGTTATAGAGCATTTGAATACACCGCTTGAAACTTTAAAAGACTTGAGAAATGTATGTCATGATGATACAATCATAATACTTGAAACAGATAATAATGATTCAACTGAAATGCTGGAGCATCCTGAATCAAAAAGATATTGGGGGAAATATTATATCAAGAATTATCATACTAAATCATTAGATGAAGTGAAGCATCTGCATGTTACGGCACTTGGAATTAAAAACACGCATTACTACGCTTACAATCGAAACAACCTTTCTAAGTTTTTTAATAATATCGGTTTTCAGGTCATCACATGTTCAGATTATCATTTAGGAAATAAGTTTCTTTGGCCTAACGTACCTGACTACAGCAGTAATAAAGTTTTTTTCAGACTACCTAAATATCTGTTGTATTTAGGCGAAGTGATGCAATACAGAAAAAGGATTAACAAAATCCAGGGAGCCGGGTTGATTTTTTTCGCAAAACCGCTGGCAGAAAATAAATTCACTTAGCAAACAATCTTTAAGAACCGGCTACATCGCGCCCCTCACTGGCGCATCGCCTTCTTACAATTGCCCGCAGGGTTATTCTCCTTCTGCATCGTCTTTTTACAGATGCGCGCAGGGCTGTTAGCCTTCTGCATTACCTTTTTACAGATGCCCGCGGGGCTGTCAGCCTTCTGCATTACCTTTTTACAGATGCCCGCAGGGTTATCAGCCTTCTGCGTTACCGTATTACAGTTGCGCGCGGGGCTGTCAGCCCTGATTCATGCCATTTGAATTTTATTCACCGGGGGGTGAAACCTTTTGCCGCCACCTGCAGTAAAAGACCACTATCGGATTAAAATTTGCTTAATGGTCAAAATTTTTTAACATCAAAAACCTTAATTTATGAAAAAGAGTTTGCGAATTAAAACCTCTGATTTTTCAGAGCTGAATCATGCCGAGTTCGCTGTTAAATTTGGCGATATCGTGCAAGCCATCGGGGCAAACCCCGATATATTTCAAAATGTTCCTTACGGTATTCCGCAGCTTAACACAGCCGCCCTTGACCTGACGCTTAAAACGCAGAAGGCAGTTAACGGCTCGCAGGATGACCGCAATGCAAGAGACATCCAGGCAGCCGCCTGTCTGGCGATGCTCTTAAAACTGGCAGCCTACGTGCTGAATGTAGCGTCTGATGCGGCTACCGAAGAGGAACAGATTGCCTTGATTGAATTAGCTAAGTTTGTTCCGGCAAAAACAGAGAGAACTCCCATCGGAGAATTGCCTGCTCCATTTCTGAAGGCTGAAATTTCAGGCACTGCCGGTGAAATTCACCTGGAGTGGGGTCCGCGCGTCCGTGGCGCCTACAGCTACATCGTGCAGCACACACCGGGTTTTGCCAATGAGCAAAGCCAGTGGGAGTTTTTTGCCTCCACCACCCGGACGCGTCTGGATGCCACCGGGCTTTCGAGCGGGTATCATTCCTTTCGCGTAATCTGCGTGGGAGCTGTGGGCGAATCAGACCCCTCGGAACCGGTAACCGAGCTTGCCAGATAAAAGCCGGGAAGCAAATTTTAATCAGACAAGCCCTCCGGACATCCGGGGGGCTTTTTTATTTTCCTAAGCGAAGACAGCTTATTCCACCCCTTCGGGTTCATGAACCCGAAGGGTTCACATGTTGATAGGGTTCACATGCTGATGGCAATCAAGCGCCAAGGAAATTTTGACCCCGTCAGGGGTCATACGTTTGGTAATTTTGCAGGGTGTACCAAGTAAGTAACTTTTTAAGAACCGGCTATTTCTTGCTCAGCTCATCGCTTTTCAAAACAACAGGCGGCAGAAAACGCTATCCCCGCGTAGTCCAGCTTCCCATCACCTACCGCTGCAACTCCAAATGCGTGATGTGCAACATCTGGCAGATGGATTATACCCACGAGATGACGGTGGATGAATGCGGGCGTTTTCTGAAAGACGACATTTTCTCAAAAGTGGAGGCGGTGGGCATTAACGGAGGCGAACCCTCGCTGATTAAAGAGCTGCCGGCTTTCACCGAAGAAATCCTGAAACTCCCGAAAATCAGAAGCCTCAACATCATCTCGCACGGCTTCAATAAAAAGCTGCTGCTCGCCTCGCTGGAACAGATGTACAAACTATGCAGGGCGAAAGGCGTTTCGTTTCATGTCTCCATCTCGCTGGACAGCTACGGCAAAACGCATGACACCGTGCGCGGCTTGCAGGTGTTCAAGCTCACCTCTGACACGATTCTCGAAATCAAAAACAACCGGTCAAAATACTGCGACACCTTTGACGTGGGCTGCACGGTGATGCTCCAGAACGTTGACCAGCTCAAAGAGCTGGATGCCTACGCCCGTCTGCACGGGCTGAACATCAAATACCGCCTCGCCATCGAAAACAAGCGCATCGAAAGCGACAAACTCGCTGACCAGTACAGCCTGCTGAAGCATCAGGTGGTGCAGAGCGCCCGCGAATTTTTCCACAGCCGCTACCTGCTCACCACCAGCCTGAAGCGCAAGTTCAAGTATTACGCGATTTATTATTTCCTGACGTCAGAGAAGCGCAAACGGCTGATGGGCTGCCACTGGCAGGACAACGGCATTACGATGGACTCGCGGGGCGACCTGTATTACTGCGCTGTAAAGAGCGACAGGATAGGCGGCTTGCGGGAGGCGACAGGGAAAGCCATTTTCTTCTCTGATAAAAACATCGAATACCGCAAAAGCATCGTGGCAAATGATTGCGACAACTGCATCCATGATTATGACGGCAAGCCTTACATCGGCAACGTGTGGCTGTTCCTGAAAAACATCCTCTTCGAAAAGTATTATTGGGTGAACTATTATCTTAGAAGTTTGTAGCTGGTGGTTGGTGGTGAATCCCGGTTAACCGCTGCTACTAAACAGTAAAGAGAGAATGAACGATTTAATAAAAGCAAAATCCGGTGAGCAGCCGCTATGACCGTTTGCATCATCGGCTGGTATGGCACTGAAACGATTGGCGACCGCGGGATTCTGGCGGGCATTATTTCGATTCTCCACAAAAGTTTCGGCAGCAATGTTTCAATCAGGCTCGGAAGCCTGTACCCCTATTTCTCCGAAAGAACCTTGAAGGAAGATGCTTCTTTTTATAAAAAAGTAACCGGAAGCGCGCCTGACATCCGCCTTTTCGACTCGCGCGTCAGCCGCGAGCTGGATGCCGCCATTGAACAATGCGACCTGCTGATGGTCGGAGGCGGACCGCTGATGCACATCAACGCCATGTACATGCTTGAATATGCCTTCAGACGGGCAAAGAAAAAAGGCAAAAAAACCATGCTGTTCGGATGCGGAGTGGGACCGCTGCATAAAATACGGCATCAGAAAGCGGCAGCGGCAATTGCCGGATACAGCGACCGCATCGTGCTGCGCGACAGCGCTTCCCTCAGGCATTTGCGCCAGTTGTATAAAACATTCGGAAAGAAGTGGCATGATTCAAAGGTGGCGGCATCGCTTGACCCCAGCGTGCAATGCCTGCTGGATTTTCAGTCGTGTAATGCCGGTCAGCCCCGGAGGGGTGCGCCATCGGCTGATTACCTTGCCGTCAACTTCCGCTCGTTTCCCGATGAATATGCTCCGGGCAAAAGCAAGCCGGTGAATGAATCGCTGTTTAAGTTTCTGGGCTTGCTGGCTGAAAAGTTTTCAGGCAAGCTGATTCGCCTCATCCCGATGCACTATTTCCACATCGGTGGAGACGACCGGGATTTTCTGAACACCCTGAGCATCCGGCTTGGAAAAGATAACGTGCACGTGCAGAATTCCAATCTCACCTTAGAGCAGACGCTCGAAGTTTTTCAAAACGCAGCGTTGAATGTCGGGATGCGTTTTCATGCCGTGGTGTTTCAGACTGTTCTCAGCGGCAGGAATATCATCCTCGACTACACCGAGCCGCAGAAAGGGAAAATTTCAGGGTTTTTGAATGATATCGGAGCGAGCGATTTTTACAAAAACAGGTATCACAATTTACAGACGGCTTCACATGAAGATGCGGTGAACATGCTGGACAATATTGATTTGAACGGACAATTTCACTTTGACACGGAGGCTGCAAAGAAGAAATTGGAGGCATATCCTGCTGCATTGAGCCAACCGTGAAGTCTCGCTATTCAGAATAAATATGCAATGAAAGTTTTGCTCCTCAATACCTCCGATACCGCAGGCGGTGCGGCTCAGGCTTGCAGCCGGCTGTACCGCGCATTGCAGCAGGCAGGCGCAGAAGTGCAGTTTTGGGTAAATAAAAAAAGCGGAAGTGCCGAAGACATTCATTCGTTCAATGAAAATTTTCTTCAAAAGAAATTCTCCGATGTTCGTTTCGCTGCTGAAAGGATGTTGCTATACCCTAAACTGAAAAATAAAAGAGACCTCTTCTTCTTCTCCCCCGCCAGCACCGGCATGGACATTTCGGGTCATCCGGCAGTCAGATGGGCTGACATCATTCACCTGCATTGGTTCAACCAGGGATTTCTTTCTCTGCAGTCACTTGAGAAACTTGCCGGACTCGGAAAAAAAATCGTGTGGACGCTGCACGACATGTGGGCGTTCACCGGAGGCTGTCATTACAGCCGGGGCTGCGAATCATTCAAAAATCATTGCGGGCGCTGCCCGTATCTTTCCGCAGGAAATGAAAATGATGGGTCCGCTGAAATCTGGAAACGGAAAAGCGGCATTTACAAAAAAGAGATTTTCACCTTTGTCACGTGCAGCCGGTGGCTGGCGGGAATCGCTTCGCAAAGTTCGCTGCTGAAGGGTTTCACCATTTACTCCATTCCCAATCCCATTGATGTGGACGTGTTCAGTCCCCTGGATAAACAAACGGCAAGAAAAAAACTCGGCTTGAATGCCGGCAAATTCTTCATCCTGTTTGCCTCTCAGAATTTAGGGGATGAGCGGAAGGGATTCCGCTATTTGCGCGAAGCGGTGGAAATTATTTGCCATAATTATCCGGATATTTCCCAAAATGCCGAGATGCTCGTCTTCGGGAAACAAAAAGTGAATCTTGCTGAAATGCTGCCTTTGCCGCTTCACTCGCTCGGCACGCTGTCATCTGTCCATGATATTGTCGCGGCTTACAATGCTGCCGATGTGTTTGTGCTTCCTTCGCTGGAAGACAATCTGCCCAATACCGTGATGGAAGCCTTGTCGTGCGGTGTTCCTGTGGTGTCGTTCAACACAGGCGGTATTCCCGAAATGGTGGAGCATGAAAAAAACGGATGGCTTGCTTCACAGCGCTCATCCGGTGAACTGGCCGAAGGCATTGTGAGGATTATGAAAAATGAGCTGCCTTATTCCGCGTTGTCGCAGCAAGCACGGCAGAAGGTGATGGATAATTTCACCCATGAACGGGTGGCTGAAAAATACAGAGAGCTGTACAGCCGGGTTTATTCCCGGAATGTCAGTCAGCCCGGAGCTTAGGTGAGGCTTATTTCTTTTTCTTTCTTAATTCAACCACCAGCATTCCCGCCACCCAAAGCAGCAGCACGGACGAGCATGCCAGCGAAATTTTTTCGCCCGTGTAATAAGATTCCGGTTCAAACTTGAATTCAATCGTATGCTCTCCTGCCGGAACGCGCATCGCGCGCAGCACGTAGTTCACGCGGATGTGCTCAACGGGCGTGCCGTCCAGATATGCTTTCCACCCTTTGGTGCCGTCATAATATATTTCAGAAAATACCGCCAGGCTCTCCTGCGCTGCGGCTGCCTTATAGGCAAGCGCATCGGGAGCATAGGCAGTGAGAACAAGGGTGCCGCCAGCCGTATCGTGCTGAGGCAAGCCTTGCAGGTAGTTTTCAAATTGCGAGTCAACAATGGCTTCCCGTGCCGGGTTAAAATCCGAGAGGGCTTCCATCTCCTGGACTGCTCCCTTCACTGCTCTGTAATTGGGAACAAACCAGGCATTGCCCATTGCATTCGGATTGCGTATTGGCCGGTCTTCTTTCGCGATGATGTAGCGCATGTTCAGCATGTTGAGCACAGGAATGTGCTCGTTGGTAAATCCTTTGCTGAGCCGTTCGATGTTCGCTCTGATTTGCTTTTCAATCAAATCCTGATACCTGCGGATTTTTGCGGCATGATAGCCCCCGATGGACTTATGAAAGTAGGAAGTGAGGGCGTCATTGAACGTGCTGGTGGTAAGATTCAACACCCGGTAGGAGAGGTCGGTATCTTTCAGAATTTCGAGATTGGCTTTGGTGGGGCGGTAATAGCTTTCTATTTCTGTTTTCGTGAGAAAATCATCGTTGTTAAGATACCGCTTGCTGATTTGCCATCCGTCAAAGAGCAGCAGCACGCCCATGCCTGCGATGAAGAAATTTGTTTTGAGCTTGCTTTCCGCCAGCCCCCAGAGCAGCGCACCTGCCAGGGCTACCAGCACGATAGAGCGCAGGGCATCAGCCCGAAGCATTGAGGCGCGGTCGGCACGCAGGGCGCTGAGGGGCCATCCGCTTTCGGCCAGCCGGGCATCCGCCTCCGCCTTGAAATCAAACAGAAAACTGCCCAGTATTCCGGCTGCCAATAAAATTCCCAATGTAATCACCAGGGAGAATTTCAGCCGCTTCAGCAGCGCGCTTTTGTCCGGTTTGCCGCTGAGCAATTCATATAGAGCAAGTCCTGCAACGAATGCAACGCATAGATTGGCAAGCGTCAATATCATTGCCGGTGTGCGAAACTTGTTGTACATCGGAAAGTGGTT
>DATLYB010000420.1:0-4882 GCA_035575215.1 Chitinophagales bacterium | reverse complement strand
CACTGCGTTTCTTGGCGGCATCGCTATCAATTACAACTCCAACTATCTGCGGGGAAAAAACAGTGTGGTGGTGGTCGAGGCAGATGAATTTGACCGCTCGTTCCTGCGCCTGAACCCCGACATCGCAGTCATTACTGCAGTGGATACCGACCATCTCGATATCTACGGCAGCCTGAAAAATATAGAGGACGCTTTTGTGGAATTCACTCAAAAAGTGAAGCCATCGGGCTGCGTAGTGTCTCAAAATAAAGTCAGCATCATTCCGAAAATCAAAAACCGGAAACTCATTACCTACAGCTTTTCTGATTCATCTGCGGCATATTTTGCAAAGAATGCCGCGCTGCAAAGCGGCCTCTGCACATTCGATATTGCAGGCAGCGATGGCGAGACAGGCATGACCCTGCAAATCGGGGGCAGGCATAACGTGGAGAATGCCCTTGCCGCTTACACCGTGGCACGGCAGCTTGGAATTGACAAAAGCAAAATCAAAACAGCGCTGGCTGAATTCAGGGGCGTCAGGAGAAGGTTCGAGCACGTCATCAAAAGAAATGATTTTGCATTCATTGACGATTATGCGCATCACCCGGAAGAAATCAGAGCCTTGCTGGATGCGGTGCGCACGGTTTATCCCGGCAAAAAAATCACCGTGGTTTTTCAGCCCCACCTGTATTCCCGCACAAAAGATTTGCACAAGGAATTTGCCGCATCGCTGGATAATGCAGATGACGTGATTCTGCTCGGCATCTACCCGGCTCGTGAAAAGCCTGTGCCGGGCGTGAGTTCTGAGATGATTGCCCGCGAAATGAAAAACAAGAGCATACGTGTCATGACGAAGGAAGAATTGATTTCATTTTTAAAAGATAAAAAACCGGAGGTGCTGCTCACTGTTGGCGCAGGAGATATTGATACGCTGGTGGAGCCGATAAAAAAATTGTTTGCATGAAAACGAAAGAATCCAAATTCCAATTCAGGACTATGCTTAAAGCGGCAGGGTGGACTGCAGCGGTGGCTGCTTTTCTTGCCGCCATGGGCGCCTCCATCGCTGAAACACAGCACAAAGAGTGCAGCAATCTGTACATAAAAATTGACCACGATACCGGATTGTTTTTTGTGGATGAAAGCGATGTGACGAACACCATCAAAAGCTATTGCAGCGAAGATTTGCACGGCATGCCGCTCCGAAGCGTTGATTTCAGTGAGGTGGAGGAGCGGCTTGAATCGAATCCGTTTGTACAAAATGCGGAAATATTTTCCAGCACGAAAGGAGCGCTGCGCGTGGATGTCAGCCAGCGTCAGCCGCTGGTACGGGTTGTCAACAATTCAGGTGTTAGTTATTATTTGGATGTGAATGGAACGAAGATACCCGCCTCTTCTAAATTTACCGCAAGAGTGGTGGTTGCCACCGGATACATTGAAAACCAGGCTCATCCGGCAGTGTTGGACGAGTTAAGGACGCTGTGCCTGTTTATTTCCAAGGAAGCATTCTGGAAGGCACAGTTCGAGCAAATTTATGTGACGCAAAGCGGAGAGTTTGAACTGGTACCCAAACTTGGCAACCACATCATCCGGCTCGGTCGTGCAAACGACCTGGAAGCGAAATTTCACAAGCTGATGATTTTTTACAAAGAAGTGCTGAAAAATTTTGATGCCGATAATTACCGCATCGTCAATCTCAAATACGACAAACAGATTGTGTGCACTAAAAACTCGCTCTGATGGATAACACAGCTAATGCATTGGGTGAAACCGTTGTCGGGCTGGATATTGGCACGACCAAAGTATGCGCGATTGCAGGACGCATCAACGAACATGAAAAAGTGGAAGTGGTGGGCATGGCAAAAACCGATTCCCTGGGGGTGATGCGCGGGGTGGTCGCCAATATCAGCAAAACCGTGGATGCCATCGAGAAGGTGACCAGGGAGATTTCTGAAAAAGCCAATATTCAAATTAAAAAAGTTTACGTAGGCATTGCAGGGCAGCATATCAAAAGCATGCAGCACCGCGGCATTCTGATGCGCGATGAGTCGGATTCCGAAATATCTCGCGAAGATGTAAAGAAACTGATTCAGGACATGCACAAGCTCGCCATGCCTCCCGGTGACCGCATCATCCACGTGCTGCCGCAGGAGTACATCGTTGACAACGAGCAAGGCATCAAGGAGCCGATCGGCATGGCAGGCAGAAGGCTGGAAGCCAATTTCCACATCATCACCGGACAGGTCACTGCTGCGCAGAACATCAATCGCTGCGTGGAAAAAGCCGGACTCGAAGTGGCAGATTTGATTCTCGAACCACTTGCCTCTTCTGCCGCTGTACTGAGTGGAGAGGAAAAAGAAGCTGGCGTTGCGCTGGTGGATATCGGTGGGGGTACGACCGACATCGCCATTTTCCAGGACGGAATCATCCGCCACACAGCCGTGATACCCTTTGCCGGCAACGTAGTGACCGAAGATATCCGCGAAGGTTGCCTCATCATGCGCGAGCAGGCGGAGCGCCTGAAGATGGATTTCGGCTCCGCGCTGGCAACCGAGAACCAGGAAAATGCGGTGGTAAGCGTTCCCGGCTTGATGGGCAGAAAGCCGAAGGAAATCGCCCTGAAAAATCTCGCGCACATCATTCAGGCACGGATGGAGGAAATCATTGACATGGTATATGCCGAAATCCGTGTTTCAGGGTTTGAAAAAAAATTGATTGGCGGAATAGTACTCACGGGCGGTGGAGCGCAGCTCAAGCATCTGGTGCAACTGGTAGAATTCGTGACCGGCATGCCCGCCCGAATAGGTTATCCCTCCGAGCATCTCGCCAAAAGCATAGTTAACGATGTGAAGAACCCGATGTTTTCCACCGGAGTAGGATTAATCATCAAGGGGTATGAAGACCTGAAGCAAAAAATGGTGAAAACGGAATCTGGAACACCAAAAGAAAACAAGTCTGCCAAATCACAATGGTGGCGGAACATCTTCGATAAAGGGAAAAAATTTTTGGAAGAAGACGTAGAAAATGATTTTTAAAGGAGAGGCGATGTACAAAGAAGAAGAGCACGAGTGGAGCAGGCAATTTTCTGAAAATGTTTCAGGCGAAATAAAACCATCGCTGGGAACAGGCGCTGCCGGTGTGCCTATTTTCGGGATTGATTTAGGCTCACGGAAAATCAGGGCTGTAGCAGGTTACATGAACGGAAACGAGCGTGCAGAGATTGTGGGACTCACGGAAGTTAATTCAGAAGGAATCACCAGGGGCATCATTACCGGCATGGAGGAAGCTGCCGATGCTATACGCCTTGCAGTTGATGAGCTTTCAATGTTTTTTAGCAATGAAATTAAGGACGTGTTCGTTAGCCTCTCCGGTCAGCATCTGAAGCGGTTTACGCTCAGCCGCAGCTTTTTGCGAAATGATGCAAAGCAGCCTGTAACACGCGAAGAAGTGTCGGCATTCATCTGCCAGACCCGGCAGCAAATAGAGCTTCCGCCCGGAGAGCGCGTGGTGCATCTTTATCCCCAGGAATTTTTTATTGATGACCGCGGGGGAATTGCAGCCCCCGAAGGGCTGATGGCAAAGGAAATTGAAGCAGAGTTTCAGATAGTAACAGGACAAATTACCCAGGTTCAAAGTGTGATTAACTGCCTGGGCAAGGCGGGCTTGAATGTCATCGGCTTCATACCCGCCTACATGGCTTCCGCAGAAGCCGTTTTGAGCGATACCGAGAAAAAAGAAGGCGTGGCGCTGTTGGATATAGGTTCCTCAGCGACACATGTGGTCATTTATCATGAAGGGCAGCTTCGTTATTCCGCCCTCATTCCTTTCGGCAGCAGCAGCATCACGGAAGATATCAAAGACGGATTTTTTATCATCAGAAAAGAAGCGGAACTGCTGAAAATCAAGTCAGGCTCAGCTCTCGCTGAAGAGGTGAAGGGGAATGAAATTGCCACAATTCGGCTGAAGGGCGAGGCGAAGGAAGTGTCATTGAAAAATCTGGCTCACATCATTCAGGCAAGAATGGAGGAAATTTTAGACATGGCGATGCTGGAAATAAAAAATTCAGGGTTTGAAAAAGAGCTGGGGAATGGAATTGTGCTGACGGGCGGTGGTGCACAACTGAAGCATCTTGTGCAATTGGTTAACAAGCATCTGGGAATGCAGACACGGATGGGTTATCCGGTAGAACGGCTGGCGTGCGGAATTGACTTGGAGACAAGGAATCCCATGAATGCGGCTTGTGTGGGGCTGATTTTAAAAGGGTATGAATTTTTAAAGTTTGGATTTTAAGGCTTAGGGGTCACTGTTTTCTTATTACAGTTTATTTCAACTCTAAACCGGAATTTCTAAACTGGAAACAAATAAAATACAATTATCATGAAATCCAATCAAGCGAGAATTACCCCCTCTATCACCTTTGACCTTCCGAAGGAACAGGCATCCTTCATCAAAGTAATCGGAGTGGGCGGAGGCGGAAGCAATGCGGTGAACCACATGTTTCAGCAGGGCATCCGCGGAGTGAATTTCGTTATCTGCAACACCGACTCCCAGGCAATGGAGTTGAGCAGTATCCCTAACAAAATTCAGTTAGGTCCTTCTCTCACCAGCGGTTTGGGCGCAGGCTCCGACCCGGGTGTGGGCAGAAAATCAGCCGAAGAGTCCATTGAAGAAATACGCGCCATTCTTGAAAAAAACACCAAGATGGTGTTTATCACCGCAGGCATGGGCGGTGGCACGGGCACGGGCGGTGCGCCCGTGATTGCAAGGCTGGCAAAGGAAATGGGAATCCTCACCGTAGGCATCGTTACCACGCCATTCACGTTCGAGGGAAAACGGAAAATGACACAGGCGAAAGACGGCATTGACGAGATGCGACAAAGCGTTGACAGCATCATCATCATTTCCA
>DATLYB010000419.1:0-8679 GCA_035575215.1 Chitinophagales bacterium | reverse complement strand
GAAAGGGCGGAATCAACGATTCCCCTTTTCTGTGAAAAAAATGTTCCCATTCTTCCCGCAAAATTATTTGACGATTGTTGAAACTGTTTTACTTTTCGGAGCCAATTGAAAAACACAAAGAAAGCAGGCACCCTATACCTGATTCCCGCACCGCTGGGTGAACACGGAGACGACTTCTTGCCGGAAAACGTGAAGTCCATCACGTATGGGCTAAAGCACTTCATTGTTGAAAAAGAAAAAACCGCAAGGCGCGTCCTGAAATCCATCGGCTATCCGTATCCGCTTGACAGCGTTGATTTGTACGAGCTGAATGCGCGCACTTCCGTTGAGAAGATGCTGGCGTACATCAACCTCCTCACAGCCGGATTTTCTGTCGGGCTGATGTCGGAAGCGGGGGCACCCTGCATTGCCGACCCGGGCGAACAGTTTGTGAACCTTGCGCATCAGTGCGGCATCAAAGTAGTGCCGCTGGTAGGTCCTTCCGCCATCATGCTCGCGCTGATGGCATCGGGAGTGGGCGCGAATAATTTCGCTTTCCGGGGTTATTTGCCCGTGAAGCCCCAGGAGCGCAGAAAGCGCATTGTGGAACTGGAGCGCTTATCGCGCAAGCATGATGAGGCGCAGATTTTTATTGAAACACCCTACCGCAATGCGCAGCTCTTCGATGAGATTCTGAAAGCCTGCCTGGATGATACGTTGCTGTGCGTGGCACGTGAAATCACCTTGCCGGGAGAACTTATCCTCACCATGCCTGTCAGCAAGTGGCGCAAACACAAGGTGAGTCTCCACAAGCGCCCTACCGTTTTTATTTTGTGCGCGAAATAACTTCAAGGATAGCGGGGAGTTTCCAGTTTAGAGTTAGTTAAAGCAGTTGGATGTAACTCGAACTGGAAACTCTAAATTCTTAAATTGCTTAGTTATCCGGAATTTAGATGATTGTAATAGACAACATCCTCATCAGCGATTCCCTGGTGCAGCAGCATTTCGCGTGCAGCCTGCATGCGTGCAAGGGAGCCTGCTGCGTGGAAGGCGAGAGCGGGGCGCCCCTGGAATTTGAGGAAACGGAAATGCTGGAAAAAATTTATCCTCACATAAAAGACCTCCTGACGGATGAAGGCAGAAAAACGATTGAGGAGAAAGGGTTTTACACAAAAGATAAAAAGGGCATTTACAAAACTCCTTTGATGAAAGACGGAGCCTGCGCGTACGTGCGGTTTGAAAACGGCATTGCCCGCTGCGGGATTCAAAAAGCTTATGAAGCAGGGAAAATCAGTTTCATCAAGCCGGTATCCTGCCATCTTTATCCTGTGCGCATCACCAAAAACCGCCTGCACAAAGAGCATGTCAACTACGAAGAATGGGAAATCTGCAACCCGGCTTGCACGCTTGGGCAAAGTTTGAAGATGCCGCTCTACAAATTTGTAAAAGAGGCGCTGGTAAGGAAGTTCGGGCAAGGGTTTTACGGGGCGCTGGAAAGAGCAGCGGAGATGCACAGTTCAACTCCGGGCGGGAAGCATTCAAAAGAATGAACGGCTGATTTCAAATTCAGTAAAATCCTTCACTTCTCCTTCTTCCACATCCACACTTTCCACTTTTGCGCGTGGCGGACCTTCCCAACACCACTCCACCAGCTTCTTCAGCTCCCCTTCTCCGCCTTCCGCCTCGATATACACAGAACCATCCGGGTCGTTGCGCACAAAGCCGGTGATGCCGAGTTCCCGCGCCTTGCTGCGCGCTGAATCGCGGTACCACACGCCCTGCACCCTGCCGGTGATGCGGATGTTGTAGTGTTTCATTTTTCGATGTAGTATCTTTCGCAGCCAATTTACAAAAAGTGGAAACCAGAGTTGACTTCCTTGTCATCGGCTCCGGCATTGCCGGGCTTTCCTATGCGCTGAAGATTGCCGGGCGTTTCCCCGAACGAAAAGTGCTCATCCTTACCAAAGACAATGAAGACGAAACCAACACCAAATACGCCCAGGGAGGAATCGCAGCGGTGGTGGATTTTCAGAAAGACAGCTTCAAAAAACATATCCATGACACGCTGGATGCCGGAGACGGTTTGTGCAACCGCGAGGTGGTGGAGTTTTGCGTGAAAGAGGCCCCTGAAAGAATCAGGGAAATAATTGAGTGGGGGGCGCGCTTCGACCAGAATGAATCAGGCGGGTTTGATTTGGGCATGGAAGGCGGACACACCGCCCACCGCGTGCTGCATCACAAGGATGTTACGGGCAAAGAGATTGAGCGCGCGCTGCTGCAAAGAGTTCATGCCGCAAAAAATATCGGGCTGATTACCCATCACTTCGTGATTGACCTCATCACGCAGCATCATTTCGGCCACCTGGTGACGCGCGTGACCCCCGGCATCACCTGCTTCGGGGTGTATGTGCTCAACACGCTCACCAACCGCATCGAAAAAATTCTCTCGCGCATCACGGTGCTGGCGACAGGCGGTGTCGGGCAGGTTTACAAAAACACCACCAACCCGCTGATTGCAACGGGCGATGGCATCGCCATGGTATATCGCGCCAAGGGACGAATCGAAAACATGGAGTTCATTCAGTTTCATCCCACCGCATTGTATAATCCGGATGAAACGCCTTCCTTTCTGGTGTCGGAAGCCGTCCGCGGGCATGGAGGCATTTTAAAAACCAGCGAAGGCAGTGAGTTCATGCACAAATATGATGAGCGCAAATCGCTTGCTCCCAGGGATATCGTTGCCCGCGCCATTGACAGCGAGATGAAAATAAGCGGGGAAGACCACGTGTGTCTGGACGTGCGTCATCTGATAGATTTCAAAGAGAAATTTCCGAACATCTATCGGAAGTGCATGAGCATCGGGATTAATCCGGAAAAAGATATGATTCCGGTAGTGCCTGCCGCCCATTATTCCTGCGGGGGAATCAAGATTGACTATTACGGCAGAACATCCATCAAAAACCTGTATGCCTGCGGAGAGTGCGCCAGTTCAGGATTGCACGGGGCGAATCGCCTTGCATCCAACTCATTGCTCGAAGCGCTGGTGTTCTCGCACCGCATTTTTCTTGACTCTTCAGATGCTGCCTGGCACATTGATTTTCAGGAAAACATTCCTGACTGGAATGCAGAGGGTACTACCGAACCCAGGGAGATGGTGCTGATTACGCAAAGCCGCAAGGAGCTGCAGGAAATCATGAGCTATTATGTGGGCATTGTGCGCTCTGACGTCCGCCTGAAGCGCGCAGCCGACCGCCTGGAACTGCTCTACAAGGAAACCGAAGCGCTGTACAACACCACCGTGCTGTCGCCTCAGCTGTGCGAACTGCGCAACCTTATCACCATCGGCTATCTCATCACCCGCAGTTCTTCCATGCGCCACGAAAGCCGCGGACTTCATTTCACAACCGACTATCCGGGGAAGAAGGACTTTGCGGAGAGTACGCTGCTGTGAGGAAGTTCATAGTACATTGTTCATTGTCAATAAATCATTATCGCATTGGACATACTGAGTGAATATTTTTCAAGACCCCGTCAAGGGGTCGCATGTTGGAAGAAAAAATGAATGCAAACCTATCCTGTCCCGGAGGGGTCGAACATGATAAGCGAAAATTTCTTGTACCCCGTGGTATGGTTTACCGTCTATGGACTATGGACTTTTTCTATTTTTGACCGGCAAAAATTCAACACGTTGAAAGGCATCATCCTCGCAGGCGGCTCGGGCACGCGGCTGCATCCCATCACGCTGGCGCTCAGCAAGCAGCTGATGCCCATTTACGACAAGCCGATGATTTACTATCCGCTGTCGGTGCTGCTCATGTCGGGAATTCGAGAAATGCTGGTTATCTCCACTCCGCATGACCTGCCGCACTTCGAGCGGCTGCTGGGCAGCGGTGAAAGCTACGGATGCCAGTTCTCTTACGCCAGGCAGGAAATCCCCAACGGGCTGGCGCAGGCTTTTGTGATCGGAGAAAGCTTCATCGGCAAAGACAAGGTGTGTTTGATTTTGGGCGACAACATTTTTTACGGAAGCGGCATGCAGGACATGCTGAAGGAATGCACCAATCCGGACGGGGGAATCATTTTCGCCTACCATGTTTCCGACCCGGAACGCTATGGCGTGGTGGATTTTGACAAAAACCGAAAGGCGCTGTCCATTGAAGAAAAGCCGGTGCAGCCCAGGTCAAATTACGCGGTGCCCGGTCTTTATTATTATGACAACGAAGTGGTGGCGATTGCCAAAAACCTGAAACCCAGCGCCCGCGGAGAATATGAAATCACAGACGTAAATAAACATTACCTTCAGCGCGGCAAACTGAACGTGAAAATATTAAGCAGAGGCACGGCATGGCTGGATACCGGCACGTTTGATTCGCTGATGCAGGCATCGCAATTCGTGCAGCTCATCGAGCAGCGCCAGGGATTGAAAATCGGGTGCATCGAGGAGATTGCCTACCGGCAGGGATTTATTTCAAGGCAGCAATTGGAAAACCTCGCCAGGCCGCTGATGAAGAGCGGCTACGGGCAGTATCTGATGAGCATTCTGGAAGAGAAATTTTAGTGATTTTGAATTGATGAAGACTGCTCGCCAATGCCAACTGTGCAGACGTGAGGTTTCTTCAAATGCTTTTGAAAAAAGAGAGCGACCGGATAAAAAATGCAGCAATGCAAGCTGATATTTTTGACAATACAAAATTAGCAGTTCCCGAAACGGAGGGAATAAAATATACCGGTTCTAAACTTAAAATGCTTCCGTATATCGTAGATATTATTTCAGAATTGGAAGTAAAAAAAGTATTGGATGGTTTTAGCGGCACAACGAGAGTAAGTCAGGCATTTGCTCAACTCGGATTTGACACTACCTCTAATGACATTGCTGTCTGGTCAGAAACATTTGGAAAATGCTACCTTTTAAATGACAAACCGAAAAAACATTATCAGGAATTAATCAATCATCTAAACTCATTAAGAGGTTATGACGGATGGTTCACACAGCATTATGGTGGCGATGTAAATGAAGCAGGTAAAAAGCCGTTTCAACGAAAGAACACACAAAAGTTAGATGCGGTAAGAGATGAAATTGATAAACTCAATTTAACGGAAATTGAAAAAGCGGTAGCACTTACCAGTTTGGTTCTTGCTCTGGATGCTGTTGACAGCACTTTAGGGCATTACGCTGCTTATTTGTCTGAATGGTCGCCCCGTTCCTGCAACGACATGATATTAAAAGTCCCGAATCTATTTGTTTCAGCAGGACGGAATACGGTAATTAAGGCTGATATTTTTGAAACCGTCAGGAAGCATGAATTTGACTTAGCCTATTTTGACCCGCCCTACGGTTCAAACAATGATAAAATGCCTCCAAGCAGAGTTCGCTATTCTTCCTACTATCATATTTGGACGACAATTATTCTTAATGATAAACCTGGATTATTTGGAAAAGCAAACAGACGAGAAGATAGCCGTGACCAAATTGCCTCTTCGGTGTTTGAGGAATTTAGAAAAGACGGTGAGGGAAAATTTATTGCCATGCAAGCAATCAGAAAGCTGATTCGGGAAACAAACGCAAAATTTATTTTGCTTTCATACAGTTCAGGCGGACGAGCTGCGAAGGAAGAACTCATGGATATTATTACTTCAAATGGTGAATTACTCAAGGCGGTTGAAGTGGATTACAAACACAATGTAATGGCGACCCTGCGATGGACTAATGAATGGATAAACAGCGACCGAAGACATGTTGAGTATTTATTTCTGATGAAAAAATAAACTCCTGCCTGAGTAACGACAAGAAGTTATAATGAAACGAAAAATCCTTATCACCGGAGGAGCCGGCTTCATCGGCAGCAGCCTTGCCGACAAGCTGATTGATAACACTGAAAATTTCGTGGTGGTGGTTGATAACCTGCTTACCGGCACGCATGACCGCCTGCCGCAGGCAAAAAAAAGCAACTGGAAGTTCATCAAGTGTGATGTCAACAACTGGCTCGACATCCATCCGCTGATGGTGTCGTATGCGTTCGATTACGTATTTCATTATGCGGCTGTCGTGGGCGTGCAGCGTACCCTTGCCAATCCGGTAATGGTGCTCAATGACATCCAGGGAATTCAGAATATCCTCAACCTCAGTAAAAACACGGGTGTGAAGCGGGTGTTTTTTGCATCCTCGTCTGAGGTGTATGGCGAACCCACCACCCTGCCGCAGGACGAATACACCACCCCGCTGAATTCGCGCCTCCCCTATGCCGTGGTGAAAAACGTGGGGGAAGCCTTCTGCCGCTCCTACAAGACGGAGTATGACCTGAACTACACCATTTTCCGGTTTTTCAACACCTACGGACCCAAGCAGAGCACCGACTTCGTGATGTCGCGCTTCATCCGCATGGCGCTGCGCAATGAAGACATCACCATTTACGGTGACGGCTCCCAAAGCCGCACGTTTTGCTACATTGATGACAATGTCGCTGCCACCACGCGCGCTTTGTATGAGGATTTGTTCATCAACGACATCGTCAACATCGGCAGCGATGCGGAGATTTCGGTGCTGGATTTGGCAAAACTCATCGTGAAACTCACCAAATCAAAATCGAAAATCGTCCACCTGCCGCCTTTGCCGGAAGGAGATATGATGAGAAGAATTCCCGATGTGACCAAAATGAAAAAGCTGCTGCGTAAAGATATTATCCCGCTGGAAAAGGGAATCAGAAAGGTGATTGAGTCGGGATGGATAAAATAAATCGTTTGTTGTTTGCGGTTCGTGTTTCGCAGTTAAAGGGTGTACAAATTTTGCTTCAGTCATCCTGAGTTTATTATCCTGAAGGCAGATGGCGAAAGCAACACCACCCGATATACACAGCCTGACGGCTTGGCGCTGCGACACCCGGAGTGAAGCGGAAATTTTGTCAAAGCACCTGTAGTCAAGCAGATTTGCCGGCAACAAACGACAAACGACAAACAATTAAGAAATGCCGAAAGTATTAGTTACAGGCGGATGCGGTTACATCGGGGCGCACACGGTGGTGGATTTGCTGGAAAATAAATTGGAGGTCGTGTCGGTGGATAATCTCTCACGCGGTACAACGAAATATTTAGAAGGCATAAAAAAAATTACAGGAAAACAGGTCACGAACTATGTCATTGACTTGTGCGAGTTGGAACGCGTGCGTGAAATTTTTAAGAATAATCCGGACATCACCGGCATCATTCACTTTGCCGCCTACAAAACCGTTCCCGAATCGGTGGAACAGCCGCTGCTGTATTTTCATAACAACCTCACTTCGCTCATTAACCTGCTGAAATGCGTGCAGGAATTCAGGATTCCGAATTTCGTTTTTTCCTCATCCTGCTCGGTATATGGAAATCCCGCATCGCTGCCCGTGACGGAGGCAACCCCGATGGCTGAACCGGAATCCCCTTACGCACGCACCAAGCAGATGGGCGAGGCAATGATTCGTGATTTCAGCCGGGCATTCCCGCATACGAAATTTATTTCATTGCGCTACTTCAATCCCGTGGGCGCGCATGAATCGGCACATATTGGCGAATATGCCGTGGAAAAGCCCGAGAACCTCGTGCCCATCATTACGCAGACTGCCATCGGCAAGCGTCAGAAGATGTTTGTGCACGGCAGCGATTACAATACCCGCGATGGCTCCTGCATCCGTGACTATATTCACGTGATGGACATCGCCCATGCGCACACTCTTGCCTTGCAATATCTCTTTGACGGAAAGAATCAATCCAATTACGAAGTGTTCAACCTTGGAACGGGAAACGGAGTCACCGTGCTGGAGGTCATCAAGGCATTTGAAAAAGTAAGCGGAGTGAAGCTGAATTATGAACTCGGTTCCCGGAGAAAAGGCGATGTGGAAGCGATTTACGCAAACAACACCCTCGCTAAACAACGACTTGGATGGACTCCCTCGCGCACGCTGGAGGAGATGATGCGCAGCGCCTGGGAATGGGAGAAAAAGCTTGCCTGAGCGAATCGGCTGGTGCGATTGCAGGGAAATGATGCAATTTATCCTGCACCCAGCGCTATCCTGCCGAATTACAATTCATAAAATTATTTTATCTTGCAAAGAATGCCCCGCTAAGTGATGACGTCCCTTCTCCCTATTATTTACAAGAAGCGCAACGGTGAGCCGCTGACTGAAGATGAAATTGACTTCTTCATCAAAGGTTACACTGCCGATGAGATACCTGACTGCCAGGCTGCGGCTCTCCTGATGGCGATTTTCTTCAGAGGCATGAATAGGCACGAAACTGTCGCCTTCACCAAAGCGATGATTGCCTCCGGTAGTGCAATTAATCTTTCTGCCATTCCCGGTATAAAGGTTGACAAGCACAGCACCGGTGGCGTGGGAGATAAAACCACTCTCGTAGTTGCACCTCTCGCTGCTGCTGCAGGAGTTCCGGTTGTTAAGATTTCGGGCAGAGGGCTGGGGCACACGGGTGGCACCCTTGACAAGTTGGAATCATTCACCGGCTTCCGCACTGAACTGACAATTGATGACTTAGTGGCGCAGGTGAAATCAAAGGGTATCGCGGTGGTGGGACAAAGCGATACCCTGGTGCCAGCGGATAAAAAGCTGTATGCCCTGCGCGATATCACTGCAACGGTTGAAAACAAATCGCTCATAGCCGCCAGCATCATGAGCAAGAAACTGGCTTCTGGCGCTGATGCCATCGTGCTGGATGTGA
>DATLYB010000418.1:0-2265 GCA_035575215.1 Chitinophagales bacterium | reverse complement strand
CTATGAGGAACATTCAGAAGTGATTAACCACACCAATTCATTGGACATTTCTTTAAGCTTTGCCGTCAATAACCGCTGGAGCGTGAGCGCTACGCTGCCTCTGGTGCATTCCACAAGGTCATCTCTTTATGAGCACGGTTTTGATGGTGATGGTGACGAGAATCCGGATATTGACGTGAACGGTGATGGTGAACTGGATGATGACCCTGATGACCGCTATACCACGCGCGCATACGGAATCGGTGATTTGCGTCTCACGGGCTATTACAGGGCGCTTGACCCGCTCAGGCATCCTAACAGGAATGTGGTGGTTGGGCTTGGTTTGAAATTTCCCACCGGACAAGATGGCGCTACGGATGTCTTTTACCGCGAGAATGGTCCGGATGAGCGCGTGGTTGACCAATCCATTCAGCCCGGTGACGGAGGATGGGGCATCAACACCGAGCTGCAGTTCTTCTCCGAGATTATTAAAGGATTCGGAGCGTATGTCAATGGTTTCTATTTATTCAATCCGATGGATACCAACCACGTTGACCGAGGAAGGGGCCGCTATGGCGTTGACCGCTTTTTTTCCGTTGCTGACCAGTACCTGGCAAGGGGAGGATTTTATTACCGCATTCTCAAAACAGGGTTAACGCCCAACTTGGGTATCCGCTTGGAAGGCGTTCCCTCCGAAGACTTGCTGGGCAAGGATTCAGGCTACCGCAGACCGGGCTATACTTTCTCCATCGAGCCAGGCTTAACCTTGCAAAGAAAAATTCATGCCCTTGAATTAAATGTACCTGTAGCGCTGATTCGTAACCGACCTCAGAGTTATGCCGACAAAGTAAGAACTGAAGAAACTGGCGTATATGTTAATGGCGATGCAGCTTTCGCAGATTATCTGATTCTGCTTACCTATTCGGTGAAGTTTGGAGGAAAGTAATATTTCTGCACTCAATCACTCTCAATCAAATCACATACAGTACTGTATAGAATCTCATAGTCCCTATTATCATTACTTGCTATTTTTGTCAGTCTTAAAAGCGGTCTATGAAAAGAGCCTTTCTTGCCTTTTTTCTTTTTTCCCCCATCACTCTCCTGTTAGCACAACCGCAAAAATGCTATACGGATTATGCGGTGAATTCGCTGCGGCAAAAGAATGCGGCTTATGATGCCGCTCTGAACAATTGGAGAAGTGTCATCTCACACATCGCGCAGCAAACTCAGCCAGCCAGCGGCAGACGAGGTGCGCTCTACACGATTCCAATCGTGTTCCATGTCATTCTTCCTTCACAGGCACAGGTCAACTCCATTACCGACCTTGAAATCCAGCAGCAAGTTGCCACGCTGAATGAAGATTTCAGAAAACAGAACTCCGACACGAATATCATTCGCTCCATCTTCCAGTCGCTTGCTTCCGATATTGAGATTGAATTCTGCCTTGCCGCCCGCGACCCCAGCGGGAATGCCACCAACGGCATCACACGCACGGTCACTTCTCATGCCGCGTGGAACCCTGATACCGAAGGCGATGATATGAAGGATGATGCCACGGGCGGGCATGATGCGTGGAATCCATACAAGTACGTCAACGTCTGGATTGTTGACATTGCCGGTTCGCAATTCGGGGGAACTGCCGGGTATGCCTACATCGGCTCCAATGGTGTTCACGGTTCATCCGTTGATGGGATTGTACTGGATTTTACGCTTGGGTTTGGTCCCTCCAACCGTTCACTCTCTCATGAGATGGGGCATTATCTGGGGCTGTATCACACCTGGGGAGTCAGCGGGGGATGCAGCGATGATGACGGCATTGGTGACACGCCTGAAAGCTCTACGGCAAATTATGACTGCGATTTCGGTATAAACAGTTGCAATACAGGTACAGGCGACTTGCCTGACATGGTTAAAAATTACATGGATTATTCCGACTGCCCGGTGATGTTCACCGCACAGCAAAAAACTGTGATGAGAAACATTCTCACGGGGGTGCGTGCTTCACTTATCACCAATAATTCAGGCTGCCAGGGGGTGAACGTCCCTCCGGTAGCAAACTTTTCAGCATCTTCAACTAATGTTTGTCCCGGCAGTTCTGTCACGTTTACGGATGCATCTACCAATGGTCCTACTTCATGGTCATGGACATTTGCAGGAGGAACTCCATCCGCATCAACACAGCAAAATCCAACGGTAACCTATGCTTCGGCAGGAAACTACACCGTGACTCTTACTGTCACAAACAGCTACGGCTCTGACAGTGAAACAAAAGCAGGCTACATTACC
>DATLYB010000417.1:0-2601 GCA_035575215.1 Chitinophagales bacterium | reverse complement strand
ATTTTGCCGGTTTCTTCTGTCCAGCGATTTTTGAGAAAGGAATTCGTGCGGACGTTCAACGGAAAACGGATTGTTGTTTTTATCCGAAAACTGAATCCAGAATTTGTGATACACCCGTGTGACAGTAACTGTTGAATCCTGCGCAGAGGCGATGAACGGGAAGACTGACAGAAAAAGAAACGTGAGCCGGTGCATTAAGTCGTTGATTTGATGATTCGATGATTAAAACTTGTTCAACATCCAACGCTTAATTACCATATTCGCTGATAGAGAAGACGAGGATGAATCCGCTTTCAGGATTGGACCACGGGCGGGTGATGTCGCCATTTTTTTCGAGGGCTGAAAAGTATTTGTAAATCATCCCCACGTGCTTTGCATACTTTTCAACGGAAATTACTTTTTCAATCAGCGTAGAGTCACTTTGCTGGGTTACCGTAAGCGTTGAATCAAATTGAAAGCCGTTAATGATTGCCGGCTTATCCACTTCGCTGATGGTATATTCCCATGCAGACGGATGCCACAAATACCAATTGGCATCTACCGAGTCAATGTACTGGTTCCCGTTCCAGGTTTGTCCTTCATCCGGGGGGAACAGCAGTTTTACAAATCGCTGGTTTTCTTCATTCACCTCAAGCGTTGTTTCAGTTCTCACCACATACCACACATCGGTAAGCGTCCAGCCTTGAGTCGGATCTCCGCGCTGATAGCGAATCAGCTTGTAAGCCGCTCTCCCGATGTTGTCGGTGAAGGTGGAGTCAATCACATACTTTTTCTGATAGCGGAATGTGTCGGTTGTTTGGGTGAAATCATCAATCACGATGGAGTCCACATCATACACCACATAATGACCGGTTTCCAGGGGGTAATAGTCATACTTGTAATCAATAATGAACTCTTCTGTTTTATTGCAGGATGAAAAGATTGCCATGGCAAGCAGAAGAACCGCAGTCCCCCTGAGCGAAATCGAAGGGCGGTGCACGCCTGCGCCATACTTCGATAAACGCAGCATGACGGCTCTGCTCTGCATCAATTGCTTTATCATAATATCTAAGTTAATTCAAAACCCGATTGGATAATTCCTCCGCCAATTACGTCAGCTCCTTCGTAAAACACAGCCGACTGCCCGGGTGCGATGGCGCGCACTTTCGAATAAAATTCAACCTTTAAGCGATTCCCTTCATTATAGATTTTGCTCATTACACCAGGGTCGTTGTAGCGGATTGTCGTCAGTAATTCCATGCCATCGGGCATTTCTTCGTATTTCACCATGTTCACCTTGCCGACATACATTCCATTGCGATTCAAGTCATCCTTCGTTCCGAGCACTACCGTGTTTGTATCCGGGATGATTTCCGTCACATACAGCGGGTCACCCACTGCCACGCCCAATCCACGCCTCTGCCCGATGGTGTAAAAAGGATAGCCTTCATGGTGTCCGAGAACTTCGCCTCTTTTGTTTACGAACTTGCCCCCGCGAACGTTGTCTTCCAGTTTCTTCACCCTGCGCTTCAGAAATCCGCGGTAGTCGTTGTCGGGCACAAAACAGATTTCATAGCTCTCGCTTTTGCTGGCGAGTTCCTTGTATCCCCAGTCTTCTGCCATTTTGCGGATTTCCTTCTTGCGTAAATCAGCCAGCGGAAAAATCGTTCGGCTCAAACACCGCTGGCTCACACCCCACAGCACATACGACTGGTCTTTGTCTTCATCCAGCCCGCGTGAAATTACATACCTGCCATTTTCAAAACGCAGGCGGGCATAATGTCCGGTTGCAATGTAGCGACACCCAAGGGCATCTGCCCTGCGCAACAAGGCTTCCCACTTGATATGCGTGTTGCAAAGCACGCAGGGGTTGGGAGTTCTTCCCGCCAGGTATTCTTCCACGAAGTTGTCAATCACAAAATCACCGAATTCACTGCGGATGTCAATGATGTAATGCGGGAAACCCACGTCCACCGCCACCTGCCGCGCATCGTTGATAGAGTCGAGGCTGCAGCAGCCCGTTTCTTTCTTGGTGCCGCCTGAATTGGCATAGTCCCACGTCTTCATGGTAATGCCAATCACATCATAACCCTGCTTGTGCAGCAACACCGCAGCCACCGTGGAATCAATTCCACCGCTCATGGCGACTAAAACTTTCCCCTTCCCGTTCATATAAATTTTCGCAATGACAGAAATGTCAATAGTAAAGTTAAGAGTAAGTTCCATCTGAAAATGGAACCTGGGAACAGACCCAATCCTAACCCTTTTTTGGCTGGTACTTATCGAGGCGGGCTTTCATCTGCTCTTCCATCTGAATTTGGCTGCCCTGCAGCATGTCGGAAGTGATGAAGGTATTGAGTTTGTAAATGTTGGCGCTGGCATTATACATGCCCAGCAGCACACCTGAATCGGTCACACCGAAAACCTTAAAATTTCCGGGAGTCGTTTCTTCCAGCTTTTGAAAGCTGAATTTCAGATTGTCATTCATAAAGGCACGGATAATGTCGCAGGGCATCACGAGGTTCAGTTTCCTGCGCTCATTGTAACGTTTGAAGAAATGAGCCGTGCAATACAAAATCACATTGTCCGAAATGGGTTTTACGGCTGTCAGCCCTTTCTCGC
>DATLYB010000416.1:0-4744 GCA_035575215.1 Chitinophagales bacterium | reverse complement strand
AGGCGCTGCCTGGCGGAGATGCATAAGGAATGACGGCTGTGATGGTGCCGCTGCCGGTACCCGCCAGGGTGCCGATATCAACCGGATTATCGAACACACCCATTGCATCTGAGAATTGAGCGGTAAAAACATTTCCTGCATTAAATATCCCATCCGCAGTAAAGGGAACATTCACCGTGCTCCCCTGACAGAAAGGTGAACCCCTCACTGCCCCTGTTTGGATGCTGTTGCACATTTTAATTACAAGATCGCTGCCGTTATCGCTGCCGATGACGAGCGGCAAGCTGCTAATCACCCGGATTCGGTAGCCTGTGCCTGCCGGAGTGCCTGCGGGCACAACGGAGGGAATAACCCCGCTGGTGGTGCCATTCAGCGAGCCGATGTTCACAGGGTTGTCAAAAGTGCCCGCCATGTCGGAAAGCTGAACCGTAAACACATTATCTGTATCAAACCTTCCATTAGCGGTAAAGAATACATGCACTGTCAAGCTCTGGCATAGAGGGTTGTTGATAGCGCTGGTTGCAATGGTTGCCGCAGTGGCAGATGCCGCATCGAGCATCAGGGCTGCGATGGTGATGATTAGAGTCTTGGTTTTCATGGCAATTTATTTTTGCAGGTTAAAAAATGAATTTTCGTGACGCCTGTATGATGCCTCTCTTTTTGAAATCATTCCGTTTTCGCAAAACCGGTAAAGGCAGCAGCCAATCAGGATTCCCAGAATCAGCATCGAGATGGAAATGAGCAGCATGGCTTCGGATTTTATTTTTTTAAAAAATTTTTAACAATTCCCGTACCCGGTTCTTATGCCGGGTACGGGAATACCCTATGGATTACTTGTTTGATAACAATTGTTGTCCTTCAGTGCCGGATTCGTCAGTCAATGAAACCGCAAACTCATATTCCGTTGCCAAACCCGCGTCAATCACTTCTACGCTGAACCTTTTGCCCACTTCAAAGGGCACATTGATGGTTTTGTAGTAGTACCAAATCCCCCAGCGGTAATAATATGGGCATTCATTCTCCAGCATTTTGGAAAACACGATTTCATTTTGAGGATTTTTTACCACAACGGTAAACAGGGTAGGGTCGGCAAGGTTTTTATCGTCCCGGTCATAGAACAACGCAATCTGTCCGCCTTTGGCTGCCTGGAGATAGGCGTCCTTCAGTGTTTTGTTTTGTTGGGGCGAAAGGCTTTCAGCCTTTGACTTTTCATCAATCCGTTTCAGAATGGCTTTAAGAGGGGTGTAAAGCACATTGGTGCGATGCTCGATGGCATTTCCGCCTGCCGTTCTGATGATGCGGACATCGGCCACTTCTTTAGCTTCACCCACCTTCCAGTTTTTAATTATTTGATTGTCGTCTACCCGTTCTTTGACCAGCTCGAGTGGTGATTGGGCAAAAATGCTGGCGGTGATTCCTGCAATGAGGAAAAGAGAGATGAACTTTTTCATGGCTTTGGATTTAGTGGTTTTGAAATAATGAACACGCCACAATGATACCGCTGCCTGCCGTGCCCGGAAATACGACTTTGATAGAAAAAAAGGGGGCTAAAAGACGTAGTGGTTCACTATCCCGGTGGGATTAATTCGGCTTTATTGCCGTGCAGTGAAAATTCATCTTTAAGGAATATATTTGAAAACAGAACTATAAAAAGCTCTTCCCCTCTCCGCGGTAGGTTAGCGCTTCATCTGTTACCTTCCCCCGGGATACCATCAATAGCGAATTAAACCGTTCACATAATTCCCCTGCTTTGGCATGACGGAAAAAAACTGGGTCGCCCGGATGCAGTTTTTCTGCTCCTTGGTAGCTGATGGGCGTCTGCACTTCACCCGCGCCTTCATTTGGTATCAGCTTGAATCCTTCCGGCAAGTAAGGCTTGGGCTGCTTGTCGGCACCGGCAGAGCCGGAAGCAATGTATCCTCCGCCAAGACAGGTGTAAATGTTTTCAGCCGGGTGGCGCACGATTTCAACCGCAAAGGCGGCTGCAGGGAGATGCCTGAAGTTGGAGTAGTTGTCAAAGAGCGCTGAAAAATACAATCCCGAACCCACTGTAACCTCTGTCACGGTGTCTTCAAGCGTGGTCCATTCGAGGCTTCCTGTTCCCCCGCCATTCACAAAGCGAAGCTGAGCGCCATATTTTTTCAATACCTCTGTTATTTCAGCCCGCCTGATTGAGATTTCTTTTGCTGACTTGTTTTTAAAAAACCTCACTGCGGCATTTTGTAAAAATTTCCCCTTCATTTTGTCGCCCACTCCGGCAATAGCGGCTTCATATCCCATTAATCCCACCAGTTTTACAAACGGCAAATCTTGTATTGTTTTATACAGCTCGAGCGCAGGGTTCACATGGGTGATACTCGAGCGCCACACCCCGAACCGCATACCCAGAAAGACGGATGTCATGTCAATGTCCATGCACACCGGAATCACCGTGCTGCATTTTTTCCCGACTTCATTAAGGTGGATGACATGTTCCTTCAAATCCACCATCAGGATAATGGATTTTCCCTTCTTTACCTCACCACATATATCTTCAATTTGCTGAGGATGCCAGATAGGATAACCGAGCAGCAAATCATCAAACCCTTTTTGGCTGAGCCATACGGTTTCCGGTCCGGAGTAAGTCATAACTCCCTGATAAGGAGAACCCGCTTGCAATGTGCGCTTCAAAAGCTCAATACAACGCAGCGATTTGGAGGCAACCCTGATTTGCTTTCCCCGTGCTCTTGCCGCCACTTGCCTGATGTTTTCATCAAACAAATCGAGGTCAACGAATGCAAACGGCATCTGCCTGCCGCGGAAAACTTCCTTGTAATACTTGTAGGTAGGAGTCATCTATGACTCCAAAAGTAAATCAATCAGTCAAAATCACGCTCACGTCCGGGTCGTTAATCCAGGGAGCGTTTCGGAGGCGTGAAAGCGAAGTGGCGCCTATCAGATAACTGAACGAATCGGATTCGTACCGCTCGCGGATGAAGGAAAAATCAGCGGTGCTGACTTTCTGGCGATTGCAGCAGCGAACATAAACATGGAGGGGAATGTCGTCAATCAATACCGAAGCGTTTTGCTGATGCAGCTTCTTGTATTCGTATTTGTAATCGTAAGTCAAAGCGGAAATATCCGACAGCACGGCTGAGGCGGTGGGGTTGCCGCCAGCGCCTTTTCCCACGAAAAGCTGATTTTCGGAAAAAACGCTTTCTACCACCACGCCATTGTATTCTTCATCTATGCCGGTAAGACGGCTGTTACCGTTCAGAAATTTCGGGAGGATGAAGGCAGAAACTCCATTCTCCTCCTGCTTGCATTTGGCGATGAGTTTTATTTTATGCCCGCGCTGCCTGGCGAAGCAGATGTCAAACTCGTTGATGTGCGAGATGCCGTAATTGAAAATTTGTTCCGGCTTGGCAAACAAGCCGAATGAGTGAAGCAAAATGATGCACAGTTTGTATTTGGCATCATATCCTTCCACATCGAGCGTAGGGTCTGACTCAGCAAAACCGTTTGCTTGTGCTTCTTTCAGCGCGGTGGCATAATCTTTTCCTCCTTCGGATAATTTGGTGAGAATATAGTTGGTGGAGCCGTTGACGATTCCTTCCACGGATTTCAGCAGGTCATTATCGTAGTACTCTTCCAGATTTCTGATAATCGGAATGCTGGCGCAAACGGCAGCTTCATATAAAAAGGGGGCATGGTGTTTTTTCTGCAAATCATATAGCTCTGTCAAATGCCGGGCTATCATCTTTTTGTTTGCCGATACAACGCCCTTGCCGCGCCTGAGCGCCTCTTTCACAATTTCATAAGCGGCATCCGCATCGTCAATCAATTCAACGACCACATTAATTTCAGGGTCGTTCAGAATATCATAGCGGTCGGTAGTGAAAAATCGGGAGTCAATCGGGCGTGTTTTCTCCGGATGCCTGATGCATATCTTCTTCACAGTGGCGCGGATGCCTTTGGTTTGATTCAGCACGCGGTAGAGCCCTTGCCCCACCACGCCAAAGCCGAAGATGCCGAGGCGGATGTGATTACGGTTCATGACTGGGATACTGAGGTTTTTAAGATTTATGTTATGTAAAAAAATGCTCAAAGCTTTCCAGCAGCAGAAAATTGTTTTTTCAAAACCGTGCTAAACGTCTGTTCCAAATCTGCGATTAAATCGTCAGCATGTTCTATGCCGACCGAGAGGCGAATCAAAGAGTTTTTCACTCCTGCTTTTTGACGCGCTTCAGCGCTCATTGCCTTATGCGACATGGAAACCGGATGACTGATGGAGCTTTTCACGCCTCCTGCGCTGTCGGTCAGATGGAAGATGCTGGTGGATGAAACAAACCGGATAGCGTCATCCATGCTGTCGCCCTTGAGGGTGAACGAAATCACGCCCCCGAAATATTTCTGCTGTGATTTGGCAAGCGCATGATTCGGGTGCGATTCCAGTCCGGGATAAAAAACTTTTTCCACCGCTTCGTGCCGCTCCAGGTATTTAGCCACCCGCAGGGCGCTGGCGCTGATTTTCTCCATGCGCAGCGCCAGGGTTTCAATGCCGCGGAGGGTGAGCCATGAATCAAAGGGTCCCAAGATGCCGCCTGTGGCGTTTTGAATGAATTTTATTTTTTCGCCCAGCGCTTCGGAATTCACAATCACCGCGCCACCAATCACATCGGAATGTCCGTTGAGATATTTGGTCGTGCTGTGCACCACGATGTCTGCCCCCAATTGAATCGGCTTCTGCAGCACGGGTGAGGCG
>DATLYB010000415.1:20000-22287 GCA_035575215.1 Chitinophagales bacterium | reverse complement strand
CGCTTCGCTGGTGGCAATGTTCACCTCCGGGCGGGTTCGTTCGCGCGTGATTTGCATCAGCCCGAATTTGCTCAGCGGCAGAATGGTGTGACGGGCGCGGTCGCCACGCATCAGTTCGCGCATGTGGGAATACAATGCCTTTTTGTTGGCAAAATTTTTCATGTCAATGAAATCCACCACGATAATGCCGCCCAGGTCGCGCAGCCTGAGCTGGCGAGCCACTTCTTTGGCTGCTTCCTTATTGACGCTGAGGGCAGTGGTTTCCTGGTCAGCACTGCGGGAGAGTTTCTGCCCGCTGTTCACATCAATTACGTGCATTGCTTCGGTGTGCTCTATCACCAGATAAGCTCCTCCGGGAATCGTCACTGTTTTTCCGAACAGCGATTTGATTTGGCGCGTCACCCCATAATGGTCGAAAATCGGCTTGGGGGAATTATAGAGCATGACAATTTTTTTCTTTTCCGGAGCAATCCGTTCGATGTACTTTTCTATTTCTTCCTTTAACACCGGGTCGTTCACCACGATGCTGTTGAAGGTTTCGTTCAGCATGTCCCGCACGATGCTCGATGACTTCCGCATCTCATGATGAATCTTTGCCGGTGCCACTGCGCCTTTCAATTGCTTTATCATCATCTCCCACTTCTGCACGAGACCATTCAGGTCTTCATGCAGTTCGGCAGCGCTTTTTCCTTCTGCCACAGTGCGCACCACCACTCCGAAATTTTTCGGCTTGATGCTTTCAATCAGCCGCTGGAGACGCTTGCGCTCTTCCGAAGAAGGAATTTTTTTTGAAACACCAATGGAGTCGTTGAACGGCAGCAGCACCAGAAATCTGCCCGGCAATGAAATCTCGCACGTCAGCCTCGGACCTTTTGTGCTAATCGGCTCTTTAAGAATCTGCACGAGCACTGTTTGCCTTGCCTGCAACACCTCATGCACCTTTCCGGTTTTAATGATTTCCGGCTCGTACTTCAGATTGTTCAGATTAATGTAAGAGGAATCTCCGGCAATGGAGGCTTTTACAATTTTATCAAGCGTTCTGAACTGAGGGCTTAAATCCGTGTAATGCAGAAAGGCATCTTTGATGTAGCCCACATCCACAAATGCGGCATTCAGGCTGCTGGCAAGCTTGGTGACCTTGCCAAGATAGATGTCCCCCACGGTGAAATCATGGTCGCCTTTTTCATGGTGAATTTCCACCAGCGCTTTGTCTTCGAGCAGCGCAATGTCCACCTTATCAGGGGTAGAGTTGATGATGAGTTCCCTATTCACTTCATAATAAGTTTACGCTGAGGGCAGACTTCCGAAATCCCACGGCTCGGAAATCTTACACTCAGCTTAGTCAATAGGGAAATACGGGACAGATTGTTGAAGCGGTTATCTCAGCTTCTTCTTGTGCCTGTTCTTGCGCAACCTCTTTTTCCGCTTGTGGGTTGCCATTTTGTGGCGCTTGCGTTTTTTTCCGCTTGGCATAATGAATCGGTTTTAAGAGTTCTTTAGTTTTTCGATGTAATTGCTGATTTGCTGTGAAAAACCGGAATCCTGCACGATTTTTTTGCATTGCTCCAGCGTTTCAATTGCTTTGGCTTTATCACCCATGCCTTCGTATGCTTCGGCAAGATAAAGGTAAGCATCCACATTCAGCGAATCCACAGAAAGAACTTTTTGCAGCCGCTGTACGGCTTTATCAAATTGACCCGACACTATCCCGTATTTCCCTAAAATCAAATTTGCGGTTATATTATCGGGGTCTTTGTCAGTTATTTCTCTTAACAGCATCACGCCTTTCATGGGGTCAGTCTGCCCTTCAAGGTACGCCATTGCCAGGCTCATCTTGGCATCGGTATTCTCCGCATTCAATTCAAGGGCTCTTTCATAACAGGCAATGACTTGTGATAGTACGTATTGCGTGAGCGGTTGGTTGTCGGTAGCGTAGGCGAGGCTGTACAGTTCTTTAGCAGTGGCGCCCCAAGCGCTGTCGTTGTTTGTATAGGCAGCAGCTTCCTTGCGGGTGAACGCAGCCATAAGATGCAGCTTATTGGAATCAAGCAGCGAGGCAATTTCGTTCAGCATCACCTGTTTGTTGCCGGCAGTTGCAAAGGCAGTTTGCAACTGCTCGTATTTTTCCAGTTCACCGGCAGGCAGTTTTTTCAACTCATCTGTTTTGTATGATTCGAAATCAAAGTTGTTTTCTGCTGATGCGGCTGCTGCGTGCCGAGGATTCTTTTTTTCGGGGGGCAAAAGCGGAGCGAAGAGATAAATCGCTCCTGTGGCTATCGCGCTGAGA
>DATLYB010000415.1:0-15000 GCA_035575215.1 Chitinophagales bacterium | reverse complement strand
CTGATTCTTTCCGACATTCTGCAGACCGGTCGCAATGAAACGGAACTTTACACCGAAGTACGCAACATGATTGCCGAACGGGAAATCAACCGGCTCATCGGCATCGGCAAGGCGATTTCAGAGCAGCAAAAACTATTTCCCTCATCAAACGGGTTTGAAAGCTCCTTTTTTGAAAGCACGGATGATTTTCTGAAAAATTTTTCCCTGCAGAATTTCAGCGGTGAAACCATTCTGCTGAAAGGCGCCCGGAAATTTGAATTTGAGAAAATCAGCAAACTGCTTGAGCAGAAGATTCACAAAACGGTTTTGGAAATTGACCTCAACGCGCTGGTGCACAACCTGCAGGTGTATCAAAGCCTGCTCAAGCCGGAAACCAAGGTGATGGCAATGGTGAAGGCATTCTCCTACGGCAGCGGCACGTTTGAAATAGCCAACGTGCTGCAATACCACCGGGTTGACTACCTCTCCGTTGCTTACACTGACGAAGGCGTGGAACTGCGGAAGGGAGGTATCTTGCTGCCCATCATGGTAATGAACCCTGAAACGCGCAGCTTCGAAACGATGCTCCGCTACAATCTTGAGCCGGAGCTATACAGCTTTTCGGTAGCTGAAAAATTTTACAAAACAGTGGAGGCTTCGGGTAAAACCGCCTATCCCATTCACATCAAGATTGACACAGGTATGCACCGGCTGGGATTTGAGCCTCACGAAATTCACTCGCTTGCCTGTATGCTGAAAAAGATGCCGCTTGTAAAAGTGCAATCGGCATTTTCGCATCTTGCTGCCAGCGATGAGCCCCAGCATGACGACTTCACCCGCAGCCAAATCAGCAGGTTCTCTCAGGCGTGCGATGAATTGTGTGCAGGCTTGAATTACCCGGTGATGCGGCATATCCTCAACTCTGGGGGAATTCTGCGCTTCCCAGAAGCGCAGTTTGATATGGTGCGCCTCGGCATCGGCTTATACGGAGTGGATACTACAGGCAAAATACAGGAAAAGCTGCTGCAGGTAAGCACGCTGAAGTCATCCGTGTCTCAGGTGAAAACGGTGAAAGCAGGCGAATCGGTGGGCTACAGCCGCAGCTTTGTGGCAAAAGAACAGATGCGCATCGCCACCATCGGCATCGGGTATGCTGATGGCATTGACCGCAGGCTGGGCAATGGCAGAGGCAGCATGTCGGTGAGAGGGCAACTGGCACCCACCGTTGGAAACATCTGCATGGACCTGTGCATGATAGACGTAACGCATATTCCCGGAGTGGAAGAGGGCGATGAGGTTATCATTTTTGGGAAAGAACTGCCGATACAAAACGTGGCAAGCCAGGCAGGCACGATTCCCTATGAAATTCTTACCGGCATTTCCGAAAGGGTGAAGCGGGTGTATTTTCAAGAGTGAATTGCGAAATCACTCAATCAGGAAGCGATGTGCCATAGTGATTTTTCCATCATCCAGGCGAATGAAATAGATGCCCGGTAAAAAAGCGGACGTGTTAATTCTGAAATTATTTTCACCTGCAACAGCCTGCATCTTATTCCTAAATACGATTCTCCCCGAAATATCCGCAATGCTGCAATTCAGCATGGATTCACTTGCGCAGGAAATGGTTACTTCAACAAATTCACTGGCAGGATTGGGATGGATTATCAACGGGGCGCTTTCGTCATCTTGTCCCGCTTCCCTGAAATTACCTTTGGTCACCCTGAAGAGATTGCCGCTTATTTGCACTTGCAGATTATAACATTGTGAGGAATTGTATGCGCCATTGTAACCAAATACTTTCAGATAGTATGTTCCCAAATAACCATTGTTGTATATGATGGTTTCGGTGGAGGTGCCGGTGTTTTGCGATTGCCCGATTTTGATTCCTCTCGAATCGTAAAGCTCGATGCTGTAATCAGCCGGCAGGTTGTTCAGTGTGATTTTGATATTCTTTTTGGTTGACTGTGTTCCGAAGCGGTACCAATCAACGTCTGTTGCAGTTCTAATCTGCGCCTGCAGACTGCCGCTGGTGGATACAGATGCAGTTGCCGACATGGATTCATTCGGCTCATAGGCATCACTGCACGTTGCTATGGATAATGCCGTGGTGAAATACGCAGAGACTGAAAAGTTGCTGCTGGCTGTTCCGCAGATTGCTTTCACCTGAAACTCATATTGCGTGGATGGAGAAAGCCCGGTCTTGTTGTAGCTGGTGCCCGTTGCCGTTAAGGCAGTCCAGCTTAGTGACGAAACCGGTTTGATTCGCACAGAGTACCCCGTTGCTCCGCTCACCGCATTCCAGTTAAGCGTGGCGGAAGTAGTTTGAATATTTGTTGCGCTCAGCCCTGACGGAACACCGCAAGTAACGGCTGCCGAAATTGTTGCGAAATAACACGATGAAGAATAATTGCTGCTCATCGAACTGCATACGGCTTTCATTTGAAACTCATATTGCGTTGCCTGAGCAAGACCCGTGGCGGTATAGCTCGTTCCGGTTGAAGTGAAGGTTGTCCATGTGGAGGAGGAAACCGGTTTGATTCTGCCCGAATAGCTTGCCGCACCGCTCACCGCGCTCCAACTGAGCGAGGCGGAGGCGGCTTGAATGTTAGCTGCACCTAACGAGGATGGAATTCCGCAGGCTTGAGTGGTTGCGGTGCATCCATTTGACGAAAGCAGATTATAGCGGGCGCCTCCGGCAGCGAACAGCGATTGAATGCGCGCCTTCTGCCCAACAGTAAAAAGATTCATGCACGCATCGTTGGTATAATCCATATAGTTCTGGACCATGTTCAGCACGTTGCATGAGGTCTGTGTCAGCGGGCAGCCGTAATTAGCCGCACCATGGTCAGGCGTGTCGTTTACGCCATCGTCAATGCCGCAGCCGCCATCGCCCCAGATGTGGCGCAGGTTCAGCCAGTGCCCGATTTCATGTGTGGCGGTGCGTCCGAGGTTAAATGGAAATGCCGCGGTGCCAATCCGCCCGAAAGCCTGGTAGTCAATCACCACCCCGTCAGTGGCTGCCTGCCCGCCCGGAAATTGGGCGTAGCCGATGATGCCGTTCAGGTCGCATACCCAAAGGTTCAGATAGCGCGAAGCCGCCCATGCGTCTTTTCCGCCCATTGATGAAAACTTCACCTTATCATCATAGGTGAATGACGTGAGGGGAGTATAGGTGCGCGTAATGCCGCTGGTAGGATTGCCATTCGGGTCGGTGACTGCCAGGCAGAACTGTAGTTCGCAGTCAGCCGCTACACTTTGAAATGGCGCCAGCGTATTGGCTGCATCCGCATTCATCCGTCTGAAATCTTCGTTGAGCACGGCAAGCTGAGAATAAATCTGCTCGTTGCTGATATTTTCGGAAGCGGTGTTATACACCACGTGCACCACCACGGGAATGGTATAAACCGCACGCCCGTTCGAGCCCCCCGGATGCGATGCCACCCATTGCTGGGTGAATCGCTCAATTGCATCCATCCGTGGTGTGAGAGTAGAATCATGCTGGAGCAGCAGTTGCAGATGCTCCATCGTGCCGCAGCTTCTTACCTGTGCTTTCATGATTGGCAGATTGCAGGCAATAAGAACAGCCAAAAGAAGTTTTCCCGGTTGCTTCATTTGACAAAAAAACGGGCGGGAAACTATGCAGATGGTTCGAGCTTCTTGCGAAATTTCCGGAAAGAAATTAATGGAGATTTAATCGCAGCAGGGGGTTCGGCACTTGCCATCAAAAAGGCTTGTCAGGCATGCCTTTTACAAATTATAGTTTAGCTGCAAGGCTTTTTCAGAAAGGATTGAAACTTTACTTTTCAACAAGAAACCGCTTGATGTGGCTCTTTACTCCATCGGAAATACGAATCAGGTAAATGCCGGATGAAAGGTTTCGGGTGTTGAGCTTGAAGGTGTTTGCTCCTTCAGCCGCCAAGTCTTTTTGCGATGACAGAACGCGCCCCGTCATGTCAATGACGCTTAATGTGAGGACTGATTCCGTGCCGCTAAAAAAATCAACCATGATATATTCGATGGCGGGATTGGGATAAATCTGCCTGATGCCGCTTTCTTCCTGTTCGGGCATCATCGCATCATCCCCGCTTTCCCTGAATGAAGTGGCGCTAATCTGCGCCAGCAGGCTGTAGCATTGTGATGTGCTGTAGGCGCCATTGTAGCCATAAACCCTGATGTAATAAGTACCAACTGTATTGGTGTTGTAGGTGATGGTTTCATTTGATGTGCCGCCATTCTGTGATATTCTAAGACGCACTCCCGAACTGTTGTACAGCGCCATGTCATAATCATACGGCAGGTTCGTAAGCGTCACCCGTATTTTTCGCTGCGATGAGGTGTTGGAGAATTTGTACCAATCCACATCGGTAGAAGAACTGATAAGGGCTTGGAAAGAAGCATTCACCGGAATTGTTTTGGCGGTTGAAAAACTGCCGTTCGGCTCATACACATCACTGCATCCCGCTGCGGGAGTAGTGAATAACGCTGATGCTGAAAAGCTGCCCGTTTCAGAGCTGCAAACCGTCTGTACCTGAAACTCATATTGCGTTCCTGGTGCCAGCCCGCTCACATTCATGCTGGTGCCGCTGGTGCTTCCCGTTGACCAAGTGGACGAAGAGGTCGCTTTAATTCTCACATTGTAGCTGACCGCTCCGCTCACACCGCTCCAATTCAGCGTAGCAGTGGCTGAGGTAACATTCGCTGCATTCAATCCCGAAGGCGTTGCACAGGATGATGGGGGAGGTGGCGCCCCGCATCCGTTGGATGATAGCAGGCTGTAACGCGCTCCGCCAGAAGCAAACAACGCCTGCATCCTCGCTTTCTGCCCGTTGGTGAAAAGGTTCATGCAGGCGTCATCGGTGTAATCCATGTAATTCATGAACATGTCACCATTGGGACCGTTGCTGCAACTGATAGACGGGAAGGCGGGGCAGTAATAATTTTCATCCGCCTGGTTAGGAGTGTCGCTCACGCCATCGGAGCCTGAACATGAACTGCCGTCATCACCCCAGATGTGATAGAGATTCAGCCAATGACCGACTTCGTGCGTGGCGGTTCTGCCAAGATTAAAGGGAGCGGCTGCCGTGCCTGTAGTTCCGAAAGCCTGGTAATCACACACCACGCCATCGGTGGAAGCCGGTCCTCCCGGAAACTGGGCGTAGCCGAGCAGTCCGCTTCCCAAATCACACACCCAGATGTTCAGGTATTTGCTGGCATCCCATGCGTTGCGACCGCCTGTGGAAGTGAATTTCACATTATCATTGGTTGAAAATGATGTGGTGGCAGTGTAAGTGCGCGTGATGCCGGTGGTGGCATTACCGCTGGGGTCAACGGTAGCGAGGCAAAACTGGATATCGGTAGTGGCTGCGATGCTCTGCCACACCGAAGGCGTGCTGGATGCGTCCGTATTGGTGCGGCTGAAATCCTTGTTAAGCACATCAATCTGCGAGAGGATTTGCGCATCGCTGATGTTTTCGGCTGCGGTGTTGTAAACCACATGCACCACCACGGGAATATTATACAGCGCACGGGCGCCTTCCCCGTTGGGATGCGCGGCTATCCACTGCTGCGTAAACCGCTCGATTTGCTCCATCCGCCCGCTAAGCTGCGGGTCTTGCTGCTGAAGCATCTGAAGGTGCTCCATGGCTCCGCAGTTTCGTTTCTGGGCGTGAAGAGCTCTAACAGAGAAAAGCATCAACAGGAGGAGAGGGAAATACCTTTTCATGATGAAAAAATTTGGCGTAATGTACTGAGAAGATGCTGATTTCGCCAGAAAGTTACGGAAGTAAATGCAAATGATGTCAACCGATTTTACACGCCAATCCTTTCAGGTAACTTCCCTCCGGGAAAGTCAACGCCACCGGGTGGTCGGCTGACTGATTCATGCGGTGAACGATGAGCGCCTCTCGCCCTGCATCGAGTGCAGCATCGGCAACGAGCTTCTGAAACAATGCGGCATCCAGCAAGCCGGAGCAGGAGAACGTGAACAGCCATCCGCCCGGCTTGATGATTTGAAACGCAAGCAGGTTGATGTCCTTGTAGCCGCGCGCAGCTTTCTCCAAATGCCTCAGCGATTCAACAAATTTGGGCGGGTCTAAAATTACCACATCAAATTTCCGGTCATCGCTTCTGTATTTACGCAGCAGGGCAAACACATCACCCACCACGTTTTCTGTTTTGGCTTTATCCAATCCATTCAGCGCATTATTTTTTTCAGCGAGCTTCAGCGCATCGGCTGATGAATCAATGTTGGTGACGCTTTTCGCTCCGGCTTTCAATGCCGCCACGCCAAAGCTTCCCGTATAGGCGAAGCAATTCAGCACGTCAGCGTCATTTGCACAATGTGCTACCAAAGCCCTGTTATAGCGCTGGTCAAGATAGAAGCCAGTCTTGTGTCCGTTCCGCGCGTCAACCAGAAACTTGCAATCGCCCTCTTGGATTTCAATCAGTTCAGGAGGCTCTTTCCCTGACAGTAATCCTTTTTGCAGCGGGAGCCCCTCCTTTTCGCGTATTCCGGCATCGGAGCGGTCGTAAATTCCTTCGTTTGGCAGCAATTCATTCAGCAACGTCACGATTTCGCTTTTCCACCGCTCGGCACCTGCGGAAAGAAACTGCGTAACGAGAAAATTTCCGTAGCGGTCAACAATCAAACCCGGCAAGCCGTCAGATTCGCCATAGACCATGCGGCACGCTGAGCTCTCGGGCAAATACCGGTTCCATCCCTGCGAAGGATGAGACCGGTTATCAATAGCACGCTTCAATCTTTTTCTAAAAAAATCCACATTCAGTGCTTCCTTCTCGTCAAACGTCCAAATGCGAATCCTGATTTGCGATTGCGGGGAGAAGGCGCCCCTTCCGAGCCATATCTTGTTTGCGGAGAAAACATCCACCGTGTCACCGGCTTGCGGTGAGCCGTTCACCTGCGCAATCGCACCGGAGAAAAGCCACGGATGATGCCGAAGGAGAGATGGCTCGCGGTTAGGCTTGAGGATGACGGAAATCAAGAGTTAAATAAATTTTCGCGCAAAGTCGCAAAGAACGCAGAGAATCAGAATTTTTCATGGCAGTCTTTTATCCTTCGTTAACTGCTGTTTATTTATGAATTTCAAATTTCAACTAAAAATTACTGCAAGAACAGAACAACATCGGTGAACTGAATTATTTTTTCGGACACGGAAATCTTATCATCAAATGATAATGACCTTTTGGTAACTTTGTGACATTCAAATTTCGAAACCATTATGCCGTATCTCTTCACTTCCGAATCTGTGTCAGAAGGGCATCCTGATAAGGTTGCCGACCAAATTTCAGATGCGCTGGTGGACCATTTCCTCGCGTTTGACCCGGAGTCAAAAGTTGCCTGCGAAACGCTGGTCACCACCGGGCAGGTGGTACTTGCAGGCGAGGTGAAATCTAAAGCTTACCTTGACGTGCAGGACATTACACGCGAAGTGATTCGTAAAATCGGCTATACAAAAAGCGAATACATGTTCGAGGCGAATTCCTGCGGAATTTTTTCCGCCATCCACGAGCAAAGCCCCGATATTAACCAGGGCGTTGTTCGCAAGAAGAGGGAAGACCAGGGCGCTGGCGACCAGGGGATGATGTTCGGCTATGCCACCAATGAGACGGACAACTTCATGCCGCTGCCGCTTGAACTGGCGCACCTGCTGCTGCGCGAACTCGCTGCCATCCGAAGAGAAGGAAAAAAAATGAAGTACCTTCGCCCCGATTCCAAATCGCAGGTGACGATTGAATATGATGATGACAATAAGCCGCTGCGGATTGAGGCGCTTGTACTTTCCACACAGCATGATGATTTTGCTCCTGAGGCTGAAATGCTCGGAGTAATAAAAAAAGATGTGCAGGAAGTCTTAATCCCGCGGGTGATTGCCCAATTGCCCAGACGCGTGCAGGAACTGTTTAAAACAAACTACAAGCTGTTTGTCAATCCTACGGGCAAGTTCGTCATCGGAGGTCCGCATGGCGACACCGGATTAACCGGGCGCAAAATCATCGTTGACACCTATGGAGGTAAGGGGGCTCACGGGGGAGGTGCCTTTTCCGGTAAAGACCCATCGAAAGTGGACCGTTCGGGAGCTTATGCCGTGAGGCATGTGGCGAAAAACCTGGTTGCAGCCGGTGTGTGTGATGAAGTTTTGGTGCAGGTGGCGTATGCCATCGGAGTGGCGCAGCCCCTGGGATTTAACGTGAAAACTTTCGGCACCTCAAAAGTAAATCTCAGTGACGGAGAGATTGCCAAAAAAACGGAGCTGTTGTTTGACCTGCGTCCCTATGCCATCGAACAGCGTTTCAAACTGAGAACGCCCATCTATTCAGAAACCGCCTCCTATGGTCACATGGGGCGTCAGCCGGTAACCGTAGAAAAAATTTTCAGAAACGGCACAGGTGCGAAAAAGAAACTGAAGGTGAAACTGTTCCCGTGGGAAGAATTGGATTACGTTGAAAAAATTCAGGATGCCTTCGGATTAAGGAAATCCAAAACATCCGTGAGGAAAGCAGAGGCACCGCTGGCCGTATAAATGCACTTTTAAAATTGCCCGTGGTTTGTTAAAAAAAACCTACCTTCACCACGAGTATTCCTTTTTTGAACCAACTGAAATAATTCCCTCACGATATTTCCACCTAAAAAAATGTCATGAAGACCATCCGGCTTTTCCTTTGTCTTGCCCCATGCCTGTTAGCCAATAGGCTGGCCGCTTCCGACACACTCTCCGTTGACTCAGATACGCTGCGCGTGAATGCTGACTCGCTGCTGCAAGCTTATTACGACTCTGTAGAATCGTCCTTCACCTATGAGCACGGTGACATCACCCTTGAAAATGGTGTGGCCACTCTTCGAATCCCTGAAGGATTTAAGTATTTGAATGCAACCCAAAGCGAGATAGTGCTGAAAGACCTGTGGGGAAATCCCAATGGCGAATGCCTTGGGATGATTTTCCCCAAAGACATGGGACCGATGACGGACGCCTCCTGGGCATTTGTCGTTACTTATGACGAAATCGGGTACGTGAAAGATGATGACGCGGACAAAATTGATTATAATGATTTGCTGAAAGAAATGCAGAAGGAAACTGCAGAAGCCAATCAGGAAAGGGAAAAGCTGGGGTATGAGCGTGTCGAACTGGTGGGGTGGGCAGCTCAGCCTTTCTATGATAAGGAAAGAAAAATATTGCATTGGGCAAAGGAGCTGAAGTTTGGCGACAGCGAAGCCAACACGCTTAACTACAATGTGCGTGTGCTGGGAAGAAAGGGTGTAATGGTGATGAATGCCGTGGGAGCAATAGACCAGCTTCCGGAAGTGAATAGCAACATCAGCAAGGTGCTTGACATAGTCAACTTCGGGGAAGGGCAGAAGTACTCTGACTTTGACCCAGACATTGATGAAGTAGCCGCATGGACATTAGGCGGGCTTGTGGCGGGAAAAGTGCTGGCAAAAGCAGGATTTCTCGCATTCATCCTGAAAAATATCAAGTTGATAATCTTAGGCGTTGTTGCCGCTGCCGGAGGTATTTGGAAACTGATGTCGGGAAGGGGAAAGGAAGCATGATTTGAAACCGGTTATGCGCAACTTATTTCGTTGCCGCCCGCCTCAGCCTGTCATTAATAGCTCTTCCCAAGCCCTCATCGGGCACGGGTTCTGCAAGTATTACTTCAGCGTCAGAATCATCAAGCTGGCGCAGATGAGAAAAAAGATTGCGTGCTGCTTCATGCAAATCGCCTGCGGATGAAAGAATGAGTTCCTGAGCACCTGCAGGCAGCTTGTCTTTCCTGCTTTTACTGAAAACCAGCACCCCGATTTTCATTCCCGTACAATTGCGCAGGTTCTCCTCAATATCTCCCAGCACAAGTTTTTTCCCGGGAGCATAATGTGATGCAAGCATTCCCGGAGATTCAGGTTTATCGGGAGTGTGGAACTGGTGCCGTAAAGGGATTCCGGTTATCTCCTGTATTTTCTCCAATTCAATGCCCCCCAACCGCAGCACCGTTATCACATCATCTTCCACTTTCAGAATCGTTGACTCGATGCCCACTGCACATTTGCCACCGTCCAGAATATAAGCTACCCTGGCGCCCAGCTGTTCGGCAACATGCTGCGGCAGCGTGGGACTTACGTAGCCCGAAGGGTTGGCGCTGGGAGCGGCAAGCGGGAAATCCAGCGATGCAAGCAATTCCAGCGTTAGCGGATGATTGGGCACACGCACCCCCACCGTATCCAGTCCGGCTGTGACAATGTCAGGCACTGAATTTTTTTTTCTGAGCACAAGCGTCAGCGGACCGGGCCAGAACTTTTCTGCAAGCTGCAATGCCTTCTGCGGAAAGTCGCTCACCAACTCCTTTGCTTTCTGAATATTCGCAGCATGCAGTATGAGCGGATTGAATGACGGACGGTTTTTTGCCTCATAAATTTTGAGCACGGCATCGGCATTTAAGCCGTTGGCAGCAAGTCCGTAAACCGTTTCAGTGGGAATCGCCACCAGTTCGCCTTTGATGAGCAACTGACGCGCTAATAATATGTCTTTTCCTATTTTAGACATCGTGGGACAAAAGTAGGGAAACAAAAATGCGTCAATCAGCATGAGCGGACGGTGTAAGAGAATCCTGGTGGCTCCTCTCGACTGGGGGCTGGGACATGCTACGCGCTGCATCCCTGTCATCAATGAAATTTTATCGTATGGACACGAACCTGTCTTAGCTGCGGACGGCAGGGCTTTTGACTTGTTGAAAGGCGAATACCCCCAGTTGAAAATCATCCGCCTGAAGGGTTATCATCCACGTTACCCCGCTCAGGGGAACATGGCGGCAGCCATGTTTTTTCAGCTTCCAAAATTTTTTTTTGCAATAGCCCGGGAGCATATTGAACTAAAAAAAATCATCCGGGAGTATTCAATTGATGCAATTATTTCTGACAACCGGTATGGGCTGTGGTCGGATAGCATACCATCGGTATTCATCACCCATCAGCTTTTTATCCGCATGCCGGAGCGAATGAAATGGCTGGAAAAGGTCGTGAACGGGCTGAATCATTATTTTATCAGGCAATTCCGTCATTGCTGGGTGCCTGATTTTGCTGGGGAAGAAAATCTCAGCGGAGAGCTTTCTCACCGGAGCAGGATGCCGCTGAAAGTGGAGTATATAGGGTTGCTGTGCCGAAAAAGTCAGGCAGGGAATGCGATTGGAAACCGTTGCAAATATGACCTGCTGGCGCTCTTATCGGGTCCCGAACCGCAAAGAACTCTTTTTGAAGAAGAGATGAAACGGCAGTTGCTGCAACTGAAATTACGGGCCCTAATCGTTCGGGGTGTCACCGAAGAGAACAAAACTGAAAAGGTGAATGATTTTATTGAAGCCGTGTCGCATCTTTCTGCTCACCGGCTTTTTGAGGCAATGGAAAGTTCAGAGGTGGTGGTCTGCAGAGCCGGCTACAGCAGCCTGATGGAATTGATAACACTGCAAAAAAAGGCTGTTATCATTCCCACGCCCGGGCAAACCGAACAGGAATACCTTGCCAGACGATGCCGGATGCTGAATTATTTCGCCAGTCAGCTGCAGCATGAGATGAACCTGAAGTCAGCGCTTCAAGCAGTGAAGAGAACCCATCCTGTAATGGCAGCTTCCCCTTCCTCCAATTTTTTTGTAATCAAAAGGTGGATTGATTCGATTTAGTCGCTGTTTTTAAAGCTTTCAACCGCTTTTTTACCTTCCTGAATGAACATATCGGGAATCATGTAGCCCATGGTTCGATACTTCAGGTTGCCTGCGGCATCAAGAAATAGGTAGGTAGGATAATGCGTGACGCGGTATTTCATGCTGATAGCGGGACCTTCGCCTTTCTCCATGTCAAGCTTGTAATTGACGAAATGCTCATTAAAGAATGTTCCCACCTCCGCATCGGTAAACGTATTTGTCGCCATCATGCGGCATGGAGCACACCACGCGGCATAAGCGTCAAGGAAAATCGGTTTGCCGGTTTTCTGTGATTCAGTCAGCAGTTCGCTCCAGGTGCCTTGAAAAAATTTAATGCCCTTTTGTGCAGGTGTATTCGTTCCTGCTGGTAATGACTGGGATTTTTCGTCCTGCTGGGCAAAAAGTGACAAAATACTGGCAAACATTACAAAGAGCCAAGCGGCTTTATTCATAAGGAAAGGCTTTTTGATGCTTCCCACAAGGGATAATATTCCAGAACAATTTCTTCCCGGAAGAAAAGTCTCGTTGTCTTTTCAAACGATTCGGTGAGGTCTGAAACGTAAAATTGATTCTTCATGCTTTTCTTATCGTTGCGCAAGCCATGCAGGTCAAGAATCATTCCAACTTCTTTTGAAATAAAATCGGTGGAGTCAAAAACTCTGACATATCCCCGGTAAAACTCGTGAATCTGCTTTTTAATAAGCGGATAGTGTGTGCACGCTAGAATCAACGCCTGTATGGATTTCAGGGACGGGTCATTAAGATAAGCTTCGATGACGGTGCGGCTAATCTTGTTGTTAAAAAAACCTGCTTCAATCATAGGAGCAAGCAGAGGCGTTGCCAGCGAACGCACCTGCATTTCAGGTTTCAGGCGATGGATGCGTAATGAATACACATCTGAGCCGATGGTGCGCTGCGTGCCGATGATTCCCACTTCAGATACATCCGCCATCGCAGTAATGCCGTTGATTGCGGGGTCAACAACGTTGACGAAGTATGTTCCGCTTCCGAAGCTATTCACCAATTCATCATGCGCTACGGATGAGGCCGTATTGCAGGCAATGACAATCAGCTTGCAGCCTTTTTCAATCAGAAATTCGCTGATGCGAAGGCTGTATTGACGAATCAGCTCCTCGGATTTGTCGCCATAGGGAAGGTGCGCGGTATCTCCAAAATAAACGATATCTTCATCGGGAAAATCGCGGATGATGCGGTGGGCAACTGTCAGCCCGCCAATGCCGGAATCGAATATTCCAATGGGTTTTCGGGCAGAGCTTTTCAAATGAAAATTATTGCACTCCCAGTTTAGCTTTCACCATGTCGGTGATATCATCGGTTGCGGGATAGTAGAGCAGGTTGCTCCCGATGCTGGAGTCAAAAACGTAGGAATAACCTTTCTCAGCGGCTATGCCTTTGATGGCATTCATCACCTTTTCTTCCAGCGGTTTTAGCAACTCTACCTGCTTTTGTGTCAATTGGTCATCGGAGGATGCCTGAAGTTTTGCAATTCGGATTTCCAAATCTTTGATGGCTTGCGCTTTTGCTTCTTTTATTGCGGGAAGCATGTCTTTTTCAGTGTTGTAAAACTCCTGCACGTTCTTTTCATAATCCTTCTGCATACTTTCGAGTTCTTTCTGAAGCTGCATCGCGAACTCCTGCAGCTTTTTTTCTGCAGCCTGGTAATCGGGAAGGCTTTCGAGCACCTTGGTGATGTTAACGTGCCCCAGTTTTAAGGACTGTGCATCCGCAGGATGAAAGAAAACTGACACAAAGAGGAACACGATGCTTAAAATATATCTCATGATAAAAATTTTTGAACGGTCAAAGTTAACGGATTATTCCTTAGTGCCCGATTGCTTTCCGGCAGAAGGCACGTATCCCATGGCGCGCAGAATATCGTCACTCTTATCGTATTTGCTGCTGGCGTACAGCATGCTTACTCCGCCCGATTTGTCGAAGACAAAATCGTACGCTTTCTCAGATGCCATTTTCTGAATTTCATTGTAAATCTTATCCTGAATGGGTTTTATCAACTCCTGTTTTTTCTGAAACAGCTCGCCTTCATACCCGAATTTCTGTTTCTGGTAATCTTTCACTTCCTTTTCTTTTTTTTCAATTTCCTGCTGTTTTTGCAGGCGAACGTCTTCCGGCATCAGAATCTGCTCAGCCTGGAAAGCTTTGTACAGGTCGTCAATCTCCTTGTACCTGCGGTCAATTTCTGTGCGCCAGCCTTCAGAAATTTCGTCAAGTTTTTTCTGCGCCTGTTTGTATTCGGGGATATTGCTGAGGATATATTCGGTGTCAACAAAGACAAAGCGCTGCGCCCAGGCGGCAGCAATCCAAGCAATCAGGATACAGATGGTGGTAACAGATTTTTTCATGGTTCTCTAATTTTTATTCCGGTTCAAAACCCAAGACGATACTGAATCTTCCATATTTGCTTAAATAATTTCCGAAGCCGGATGCCCCTACGTCAGATTCATTGGAGAACTGCTTGTCAAAGCGTATGCCATAATCGAATCCAAGCATGCCAAACATAGGAAGGAAGATGCGAATGCCCAAGCCTGCCGAGCGCTTAAGGCTGAAGGGATTAAAGTCGCGGATTCTTTCCCAGTAGTTGCCGCCTTCCACGAAGGCAAGCCCGTAAATGGTTGCGGATTGGTTAAGGGAAAAGGGGAATCGCATTTCAAGGGTAAACTTATCAAAGAATGGCGCGCCTTCGTTGGGAGTAATTACATCGAAACCGCGCAGCGAAATGATATCTCTGCCGTAATACTGAATGTTGGAAATGCCGTCCCCGCCCAGTTCAAACCTTTCGTAAGGCGAGTAGCCAATTCTTTCATTGTACATGCCAAGGAAGCCGAACTTAGCTGCAAACCTCAACACAAGCGGAAACTTGATGCTTTTGTTCAGCTTGGTAAACCACTCCACGTTAAATCGCCATTTATGATATTCAATCCAGGTATATTTATCGGCATCCGTAAGAACTTCGGTGCTGCCGGGTGAAAATTTTCCGCCACGCACCAGCGAATAGGGCGGGGTGAATTTGAAGGTTAAAGAAACATTGGCGCCCGTAGTCGGGAAAATATTGCTGACATCACTTCTTGCAGAAAACCTGCCAAAGGTGATTTGTGCGCTGAGATTGTTTGAAATGCCATCCCGCAGGATAAAAGCGGATGAAGACCAATTCATAAGATTGAACCGCTCGTAATTCAAAGAGAATTGCGCGGTGAAGTAATCATCCGGTTTCTTCAGCCGGATGCCTAACCCTACCGATGCACCATTTGTCACCTGTCTTCCTTCAACGCGCCTTTC
>DATLYB010000414.1:0-2578 GCA_035575215.1 Chitinophagales bacterium | reverse complement strand
TGGAAATTTGTTAAGAAATCGAAAAGAGAAGCAGCCCCTCACTATGAGTGCGTATATGCCAAAAATCACGTTGACAAGATGAATGGCAATGTAATAAAGGTCATGGAGCGGGAGAGGCTGGTCAGCTATACTCCTGAAGAGCTTAAAAAAATTTATGTCACGCAGGATTACCTGACGATGGATGCTTACCTTTCGAATTTTAACAAGCGGCTCGCTCTCTTCATAAAAATCACGATTCGCACCAACAATCCCCGTTCCGCATACGGCTCGCTATTTAAAGATGCCAAGCTCATTTTTAAATTAAATAACGGGCATACCGTGACGCTGCATTGCGGACAGTCAGAGAGCGGCAATGTGGATTACGAGCATGACAAAACCATCTACATGACTTTCTTCGAACTGAATGATGCCGCTATCGAATTGCTGCAAAGGGGAAAAATTGAGATGGCGCGGCTCTATTGGGGCAAAGGATATGAAGATTACAAAATCATCATTCCCGATTTTTTCATCAGGCAGATTCATTGTGTGAAATAACCGGTTTGTTGTTTCACACGTCCATAACTTTTTGCTGTACTTTCGCTTCAAAACAGTCGTTGTGTAACGAATGTTTTGGAGGAAGGATAATCCGGTGAAAAAATTCTTTTCGTGCAAATGCCTTCTCTTGCTGCTGGCAGCAACTTTCGTGTCATGTTCTTCCCCATCGCTCAGCCAGACCGCCATTTCCAGAAAAGCCCTCAAATATTACAATGAGGGGGTTGAGCACCTTAACTGGGACAGAACTGAAGAAGCGGAAGTTTCTTTTTTAGAAGCCTTGAAAATTGAGCCTGCTTATATTGATGCATTAAAGAAGCTGTCGCAGGTTTACATTCAGACGCGCCAGTATGAAAAAGCTTATCAAATGCAACAGAAATTAATAGGACTGGGGAAAGCCGACCTTTTCGAATTTGCCCGAATCTGTCTCGCTTCGGGAAACAGCCTTGATTCGACTGCGCGGCTTCAAAGGTATGAGGAAGGCTACAAAGCTTTGCTGAAAACGGATGTATTCAACAATCCATCCGCCTTGAAAGAACCCGGATTGCTGCTTGCCAGTCTTGGATTTGCCATTGATTATTCCAAAAAAAACCTGCTGGACTTCCGGATTGAAATCACTCCTTTGAATTCAAACATCAACACTGCCGCCCGTGAATATTTTCCCACGCTTACCGCTGACGGCAGCAAATTGTATTTCACGAGGCACGTCACCGTCAGCAATTATCTGAACGAAGATATTTTCGTGAGCGAATGGAATGGAAAAGATTGGGGTGTACCCGCAAGTGTGGGCTCAAATGTAAACACGCTCTCCAACGAAGCCGCTGCGAGCATTTCGCCTGATGGCAGAAAATTATATTTCACTATCTGTGAAAACAACATTGGCTTTGGTGGCTGCGACATCTGGGTTTCGGAACGGCTGGGAAACACCTGGCTCACTCCGAAAAATCTCGGAGCCGCAATCAACACTTCCGCTAAAGAAACCCAGCCGTGCATTTCAGGCGATGGCAGGTCGTTATATTTTGTCAGTTCCAGAAAAGGCGGGCTGGGTATGCTGGATATCTGGGTGAGTCATCTGCTGAGTGACGGAACATGGAGCGTGCCTGAAAATCCGGGTGTATTCATCAATACACCTTTTGATGAGCAGCGTCCGTTCATCCATCCTGATAATCACACGCTCTATTTTTCATCTGACGGTCATCCCGGTTTTGGGCACGCGGATATTTTCATGTCGAAGAAAAATGAAAACGGGAATTGGCAGAAGCCGCTCAATCTCGGCTTGCCGATTAATTCTTACGAAAATGAAGAGGGAATTTACGTATCGCTGGACGGAAGCACCGCCTATTTCGCGTCAGACCGCTTTCACAGCGGTAAAGCGACAAAAAGGAATTATGACCTTTACAATTTCAACATCGCTCCGTCCTATGCTCCGGATACAGTCACTTATGTGAAAGGAATTGTTTACGCGGATGCGACTAAAAAAAGACTGGCGGCAGAGATACTCTTTATTGATTTGAAAAGCGGCAAGACAGTCAACAGCACCGTTTCTGATGAAAGCTCCGGTGAATACCTGCTTTGCCTCGAAACCGGAAAAGATTACGCCATGAACATTTCGAAATCAGGCTACCTCTTTTTCTCGCAGAATTTTTCGCTCCGCGGCATCGGGCGTGGAGAAAGTTTCAAGCTGGATGCTGCATTGAAGAAAATCCAAGCTGAAGAAAAAACGGTCTTGCGGAATATTTTCTTTGAAACCAACTCCGCTTCGCTGAAACCGGAATCAACCGCTGAGCTGGAAATCCTGCTGAAATTCCTCCGAGAAAATCCGGCAGTGAAAATTGAAATTGAAGGGCACACTGACAATGCCGGAACGCCTGAATACAATAAAAGCCTGTCTGAACAGCGTGCTAAAGCCGTATATGATTATTTGCTTGGAAAAGGAATTGAGAAGAGCCGCCTCTCCTACAAAGGCTACGGTGAAACTCAGCCGGTCGCTTCCAATGATAATGAAGATGGCAGGGCGAAGAACAGGAGAACGGAATTTCGAATTACG
>DATLYB010000413.1:0-7483 GCA_035575215.1 Chitinophagales bacterium | reverse complement strand
TTTGTCTTTTTTCAAGTGCTTTTTGAATATCAGCACCCACCGAGCCGCTCGGTCTGCCGAGTACGCCTGCATTCACCTTGATGGAGTTGAGGCGGTCGATGCGTTCCAATGTGCTCTCGCCCATCGTTTCTGAGATACTCGCAAACTGGCTCAGCTCAAACACCTGCCCCTTATTGTTGACGAATGCAAGTTTTTTCACGTCATTAATATTTGATTTATCAAACTTGTCGAGTGTAATGTTGATGTCATATTCATTTCCGCCCTGCCTGAACTTGCTTTTGTCAACCCCGCGGAACGCCACTTGCAGCGTGTTGCCTGCGTCAGCTGCACTGATGCCAAGCTGCGCCATGCGCTCGCGGTGGAGCTTCACCTCAATTTCCGGCTTGGGGTCCTTCACCGAAAACTGCACATCCTGCGTGCCGGGAATATCCTTTGCAATTTCTTTTATCATCGCGGCCGTCTCCCTAATCTTTTTCATATCGGTGCCTTTGATTGCCACCTGGATGGCGGCTTCGGCAGTTTGCCCCGTGATGTGAATCTGGTTCACCGTTGCTTTCACTCCGGGTATTTTCAGAATCTCTTTTTTTATTTCCGCGCTGAAATCATCGGCTGAAATGTCGCGCTTCTTTTTGTCAACGAGCTTCACGGTGAGTTCCGCCACATTGCTGTTGGCAGCCGATGCGCTGAATGAACCGGTGCTCACGTATCCCACGTTGGTGAACACATTCACCACTTCTTTCCTGTTCAGCAAAATTTTCTCCACCTGCTGAACGATTTGGTTGGTTTGATAAATGGATGATTGCGGAGCCGTTTCCAGCTTGATGCTCAATTCTCCCCTGTCGCCCTGCGTGATAAACGCCTGCCCGATGAATCCTGCGGGAATCAATACAAATGAGCCGGCAAGCAGAATTATCACCACTCCGAACAGAAGCGGCTTCCTGGATAATGACCAATGCAGCACTTTTCCGTATTCAAATTTCAGCCAGAAAAGAAGCTTCTCCACATAGAGATTGACATTGCTCCACCATGTTTGCTTGCTGAGATGCTCCAGCCTTCCGAAGCGGGAAGCGAGCATGGGTGTAAGCGTAAATGACACAATCAGGCTGAGAAGGGTCGAGCAGACCACCACCAGCGCAAACTCTCTTAAAATATTTCCAATCAAGCCGGTGATGAGCGCCATCGGCACAAACACCACCACGTCAACGAGGGTGATGGCCAAGGCAGTGAAGCCGATTTCATTTCTTCCCTCCACTGCCGCCCTGCGCCTGTCTTTGCCCATCTCCATGTGGCGGTAGATATTTTCAAGCACCACGATGCTGTCATCCACCAGGATTCCCACGACAAGCGAAAGCCCCAGCAGAGTCATAAGGTTAAGCGAAAATCCGAAGGCATACATGGCTATGAACGTGGGTATCATGGAGGAAGGCAGTGCTACCAGGATGAACAGCGAGCTTCTGATGCTGTGCAGAAAGGCAAGCATTACGAGCGCAACAATAAAGACGGCTATTATTAAATCATGCGTGACAGCATTTGCGGATGCAAGCGTGTAGGTGGACTGGTCAACCGCGATGTTAAACTTCAGGTTTTGCGAGGCGTAGGCTGATTCCAACCGGGCGATGCGCGCGCGCACAAGTTTGCTCACGTCAACGGCATTGGCATCCGTCTGTTTGTAAACCTCCAGCCCGATGGAAGGATTGCCGTTCACCCGGTTGATGGTGTTCTGCTCTTCGGAGCCGTCAGCGATTTCCGCTACATCTTTCAAATACACTTTGCTGCCGTCAGGATTCTGGCGCAGCACCAGTTCGCCTAATTGCTCCACAGCGCTGAAGCTGGCATCAAAGCGAATCGGAAATTGTGTTTCACCCTCCTCCACCTTTCCCGCAGGAAAAGATTTGTTCGCATTGTCAACCGCCTGCGCTACAAGACCAATCGGAATTCTGTAAGCCTTCAGTTTCTCCCTCTCCACGTTTACTTTTATTTCACGCTTGGCGCCTCCGATGATATTCACCTGCCCGACTCCGGCAACATTGGCAATCTGGGGCTTCAGGTTGTCGCTTACCAAATCATACAGCCTGGTGGGGCTGAGGCTGGCGGTGACACCGATTCGGAGCACGGGCGTTTCGTCTGACGAAAATTTGTTGATGATGGGATTGTCAATGCCATCGGGCAGTTGCGAGCGGATTTGGTCAATCTTGCGCTGTGCATTTTGCTGAGCGCGGTCAACGTTGGTGGACGCTTTCAGCATGAGCTGCACGATGGAAGCGCCTTCCTGCGAAGTGGAAAGCACTTTATCCAACCCCTCCAGGGATGAAACGGCATCCTCCATTTTTTTGGTAACGGTATTTTGCACCTCCTCAGCCGATGCGCCACGATAAACGGTGATGATGGTGATGACATTCGCCTCAAACTTCGGGAGAAGGTTGTAGTTAAGCGCGTTGAAGCTAAGCAGCCCAAAAAGAATCAGGGATGAAAAAATCACCGTGATGAGCAGCGGTCTTCGTATGGCGACTTCGGTGATGGTCATTATTCAGTTAAGAGTTTAGAGTTTAAAGCTTAGTTAGTTTGAGAGTTCATCACGCGCACGTCTTACAATTATTCAACAACTTTTATGAGTGCATTATCACGCAGATTTATCTGTCCTGACACGACCACGGTTTCGTTTTCCTTCAATCCATGCAGCACTTCGATGTTTTCGCCCAGCTCGCGCCCCACCGTGATGGCGCGCAGCTTTGCCACGCTGTCTTCTACAACATATACATAAGGATTGCGGATGCTTTCCACCAGCGCGTTCCTTGGAATTTGCAGCACATTCTCTTCTGTTTCCGAACTGAAATCCACATACACGAAGGTGCCTGCCTTCAGTGAATTGCCGGGGTCGTTCGGCAACGTAATTTCAACAAGATAGTTGTGCGTGTCATCACCCTTGGGACTGACATAAGTAACTTTTCCGCTGAATGATTTACCCGGCAGTACCTCAGAAGTCACTTTCACCTCCTGCCCTTCCTTCACGCGGTAAACTTCTGTTTCTCCTACCTGTACCTGCACTTTCATCCTAGACACATCCACAATCAGCCCGAGGTTGAAGCCGGGATTCACAAATTCACCCGCTTCAAAATTTTTTCTCACAATCACCCCGCTGATGGGGGCTGTGATGGTGGCGTCAGCAATTTGCTTCTTGATTTGGCGGGCTTGATTTTTGGCATTCTGCAAATTGAATTTGATTTCATTCACCTGCATTTCGGTGGCGGCATTGCCCGCCAGCAGTTCCTGAAAGCGGGCTGAATCTTTCTCCAGCTTTTCAATGGTAATGAGCATTTGCTCCAGCGCAAGCTGCTTAAGCTGATAATCCACCTGAGCAAGCAGTTGTCCCTTGTGCACTTTTGAGCCAAGCTCAAACTGCACATTCTCTAATTTGCCCTGAGCGGAAGACGTGATATCCACTTCCTGATAAGGCAGAAGGGTTCCGGTTTTCACCAGAGATAAGTTTACGGGAATAATTTTTGCGGTTGCGATGGCGACAGCCACCGGCAGCTCTTTGTTTTGAGTTACGGGATTTTTCCGTTTGTTCAGTTCTTTTTTGTTAATGGCGAGCTTCAGCGCCATCAGCCCGATGATAAGAATTACCGCTGTTATCCAGATGATTTTTTTCATTCCTGATGTTTAAAGGTTCCTGTAAAATGCTTCCAGCGTTCCCTTTGCTTTTTCAAAATCAATTACAGCCATGTAATAATTGAGCATGGATGTGATATAGTTCGATTGCGCTTCTTTGTATGATGTTTCCGCATTGATAAATTCAGAAAGGGGTGCAACTCCCTGCTGATATTGCAGCGCAGTGTTGTCGAAAACATCTTTGGCAAGCTTCACATTCTGATTGTTGTTTTCGAGATTGAGCCTTGCCCTGTTCAACTGCGTGGATGCGTTCTGATATTGCAGGCGGAAAGCATCTTCGTTGAGCTTGAGGTTGTAGCGGGCGTTCTGAATGGCTAGCCCCGCCTGCTTGCTTTGCGCCCTTTTTTGCAATCCGTCAAAAATCGGCACCTCCAGCTTTAAGCCGATAGAATAATAATCGTTCCATTCGCTGAACGCATTGCTGAATTCATTGCTGAGCGATTGGTTGGCATACTTCGCATAAAAGGCAAGGCGCGGGTAATATGCCCCGCTGATGCGGTTGCGCTGCACCTCCAGCAGCCGGATGGTGTTTTGCTGGAGCTGAATTTCAGTTTTCCCGCTGACATCGAAGGCATTATCCATTTTTTTATCCACCGGACCAATCGTAACAGAATCTTTTAATGTAATTTCTGCGCTCAGCTCCAGCCCTACTGCGTTCTTCAAGCGGTTAAGACCTAATTCATAATTGCTTTCAGCTACAGAAAGCTGGGATTTGGTGTTGTTCAGCGCGACCACGATACGGTCTCTGTCAACTTTTTTTGCAACGCCCTTCTCTACCTGGAGCGACACAATCTCCAGCAGCTTCTCATATTTCCGGACATTCTCCCTCAGCAGGGCAATCTGCTGCCGTATGACATACACCTGGATATACGCTTGCGCGATATTGTAAATGAGGGCTTCCTGATTCTGCCGGAAGGTAAGCTGGGCAACAGTCCTGTTGGGTTTCAGCCCGCGGAAGCTGTTAAGCAGCACCTTGTCGAAAAGCGTTTGGTCGAACTGAACCGATGCAGTTGTGGCGAATTTTGTGCCGGTGCGGATTTCAATATCCTGAGCCGACTGGAAGGAATCAAGCCCACTGAATGAAATAAATTGTGTCTGCCTTTTGAGGTAATCATCAAAATATACGTCACCGGAAATCTGGGGAAAGTAGAGGGCGATATTTTCATTGGTCTGCTGCTTTGCCTTTTCCATATTTGCGCGGTGAATCTCGTTGCTGAGGTGATGCTCCAGCCCGTAGGTGATGCATTCTTTCAATCCCCAGCCGTTTTGCGCTTTCATGAAGAAAGCCGGAAAAATAACGAGTAAAAAAAATGTTATCTTTTTCACCAATGCAGTATGTTTTCTTTTAGAGGATGTGTCAACTAACTTACACTTTAGCGGTTACAGCCGTTTTTTGAATTTTATACAACGTTGCCGAAAGAGAGTCCGCCTCATCCTTGCTCAAGCTTTTGAGAATTCTGCTGTTCAGATAGGCGGCAATTCTCTGCACTTTCTTGCACGCTTCGATTCCCTTTTGGGTGAGCTTGATTTTTTTTCTGCGCTTGTCATACAAATCGCCATTGACCTTTACCAAGCCCTCTCGCTGCAGATAACGCACGGAGCGCTGAACACTTGACTTATCCCTGCCGATGGCATCGGCAATAGACTGCTGAAACGAATCACCGTTGAGGAATATGTAAATCATGATGGGGCTGTGGTCATGCAGGATGGGGATGCCGAATTTTTCAAAATAGCGGTCCGCACGCCTGGAAAGAATGCGAAACGTTTTCCCTAATTGGAAGATGAGCAGCGACTCGAATTTTTCCCTGTGCATTGAACGCGCAAAGATACTGCAAGTTGATGTATCAACTAAGAAGCCCTCAGGTCAGATGATAAGGACTTTGGCAAGGGAGGGGCAAGCACAAATGAACCTGAATAAACAAACCGAGAGCAAGATGCCGGTTATCTTTGCAGCAAACTTTGTGTATGGACTATTTGATTGCCGGTTTCACGCAACAATTGCGGGAAGCGATTGCGATTGGCAAGGGCTCGGAAATCACTCCACCCAATTTTCCGATAACCAGCGTGGTTGTGACGGGACTGGGAGGCTCGGGCATCGGGGGAAACCTGGTGGCTGAATTCGTGAGCGATGAACTGAGGATTCCTTTCGAGGTGAATAAGGATTACTTCCTGCCCAACTATGTGAATAAAAACACCCTGGTGATTGCCTCCTCCTATTCGGGCAATACGGAAGAAACGCTGAGTGCGCTGACCATCGCCCTGAAACGGAAAGCGAAAATCGTGTGCATCAGTTCGGGGGGCAGGTTAATAGAAATGGCAAGACAATATGGGCTTGACCATATCATCGTACCCGGTGGAAATCCACCACGCGCGAGCCTGGGATATTCACTGGTGCAGCAGCTTTATGTGCTGCATTCCCTGCAAATCATTCCCAATCAATTTGAATTTGATTTGAACTGCGCCATCGCATTGCTGGATGCGGAGGAAGATAACATGCGCCATGAAGCAAAAGAAATTGCATCGCGGCTCAAGGGGAAGATTCCCATTATTTACGTGACCACTCCGATGGCATCCGTGGGGCTGCGCTTCCGCCAGCAAATAAACGAAAATTCTAAAATGCTGTGCTGGCACCATGTGATTCCTGAAATGAATCACAACGAATTGGTAGGGTGGCGCACCCAAAGCGACAAGTGGGCGGTGATTTTTCTGCGGAATGAAAATGACTATCCGAGAAATCAGCAGCGCATTGAAATCAACAAGGAAATCATCGGCAGGTATTGCGAAACGATTATTGAAATTTTTTCGAAAGGGAATTCGCACATCGAACGTGCACTGTATCTTATTCACCTTACGGACTGGGTGTCGTTTTACCTCGCGGAAATCAGAAACACGGATGCCATGGAAGTGGAGGTGATTGATTTTTTGAAAAACTCGCTGGCAAAACAACCGATGACATGAAGGAAGTAACGTTTGAAGACCTCGGACTTATTGACTACAAAACTGCCTGGGACTATCAGGAAAATCTTTCGCAGCAAATCATTTCTCAAAAACTGGAAGCCCGCTCTTCCAATTCAAACGTAAAATCACCAACCTCAAACTATCTTATCATCTGCGAACATCCGCCTGTGATTACGCTCGGCAAAAGCGGCAGCAAGCAGCACCTGCTGATGAGTGAATCATGGCTGAGGCAGCGGGGTATTGACTTTTTCCATGTGAACAGAGGCGGTGACATCACGTTTCACGGACCGCATCAGATTGTAGGCTACCCGATTCTGAATCTCGACATGTTTTTCACCGATATTCACAAGTACCTGCGCACGCTGGAGGAAATCATCATCGGCACGCTGGATGAGTATGGCATCAAAGGAGGAAGAATTCCCGGAGCCACAGGCGTCTGGATTGATGCGGGGAATCCTTCAGGAGCGCGAAAGATTTGCGCAATGGGCATCCGCTGCAGCCACTGGGTGACGATGCACGGCTTTGCGCTGAATGTAAACACGGACCTGTCGTATTTCGATTATATCGTGCCGTGCGGTTTCAATGACAAGAAAGTAACTTCAATGGAAAAAGAGCTGGGAACGAAAGTTGCACTGAATGATGTTAAAAAAGGACTGAAAAAGCATTTTGAACAGCTTTTTGGTGTACAACTGGTTACTAAAACACCGGAAAGTGCGTTAAAATAAAGATGGACAATTCAAGAGGCGTAAATTAAATTCCCATAATGATTAAAGACATCGAGTTTAAAAAGGTTGAAGACATTGCCGTGGCTGTAGCTCCCCGCGTTGAGGGGGAAAGCGAAGTGTGGGTGGTGTAT
>DATLYB010000412.1:0-15202 GCA_035575215.1 Chitinophagales bacterium | reverse complement strand
TAAATCAAGGATTAACCCGCTCCATGATATGAAATAGGCTGCCCATGGATTCTTGAATAAAGAACCGAGTAAAGGATAATCTGTTCTTTCAGCGAGCAAATGTTTCATAGGTTCTGAATACACCAGCCAATCATAATTTATCTTGGCAATGCCTCCATAGAAATAAACGACACCCACCTGAAATTGAAGAAGAAATAGCTGCCACGCTGGAATAATGGCATCGCCATTCTTTCTCCATATCAGCCTGTCTAAAGAATATTGCTTGTTTGAAGAAATAAAAATCAAAAGAAAACTAAGCAAGACTATCAAGTAGAAATGGTTTACAAAGAAAGGTTCAATCAAAAAAACGTATAAGAAAATAAAAAAAATAATTGCCGCGGCAATCTCGTATAACAGCCCAAAAGTCACCAAGATTGCAGCCGCTGCCAAAATCCCAAATAAGAACACCATCCATTCTTCCTTTACCGGCTTTACCCATCGAAACCAGGAATAGGTGAAATGATAATCCAGATTGATCAATCCTTTAATCCAGTCATTTTGGAAATAGCGTGCGGTTTCCCACAACATGACAATGCCAAAAAAAATACGAAAGACACTAAGTCCGGAAGCATCAAGCGGTTTGAAGAGTGTTTGTTTTATTAGTTCTTTTAACCTCAAGATGAAAAATAAATCAGCTATGATTTACCTCAGAAAGTAAGAATAATCGTGCTTTATGAAATAATATTCCTCTACCTCAGCCCCCTGTAATACTCCGCCTTCTCATAATTTCCGATGCTCTCAAACAATTGTGCCATCATCTCCAGCATGCTTTTGTCTGAACGGTTGATGGCGGCTGCCCGCTCCAGATAGTACAGCGCGTTGTTCACATCATTCATCTTCAGGTAGGTGCGCCCCAGGTTTGCGTTCACGTCATACGACTTGGGCATGTGCCTCAATGCCATCTGATTGACTGCGATTGACTCCCTATAACGCTCTTGTTTATAGTACAAATAGCTGAGGTTAGTGTATGCCTGCACAAAAAAAGAATCACGCTGAATGGCAAGTTGGTAGGCGTCTTCCGCTTCTTTTGTTCTGCCATGCTGGTCCAGCACCACCCCCAGTTCAAAGCAGGGTGTCGCATAAACGGAATCCTTTTTTATGGAATTATAATAAGCCTCGATGCCCTTGTTTTGCTCGCCCAGCAGCATGTAGGTTTTGGCAAGGTCATACCATACGTAGGGGAAATCAGGATAAATTTCAATTGTTTTTTTGAAATGCTGTTCGGCTTCCAGCAGCATCTTCTTATTTTCAGGCAGATGCGGCTGCCTTTTCTCGGATGCTTTGAAAGCAAGATGAGAAGCCAGCAGGTGGTGAGCTCGCGCTGACCTGTTCAAATACTGAATGTCGTGTCGCATCAGGGTGAGATGGTCTTTCCAGTTAAAATTGCGCATGAAGGTAAGTGCAGTAAACGACAGCACAATCAGAAGAAAAATCCGGGAGGCATAGGATTTGAATTTCAAAAATTCATGCCGGGCATCATGCAGGCTGATTGTCAAATAACAAAATGCGATGCAAAATCCCAGCGAAGCCGTGTAAGCCAGCCTCTCACCGATTATTCCGGCAATAGGGGTAATGAAGTTCGAAAGCGGAATGATGGACACGATGTAAAACATGATGCCGAAAGCCGCAATCATGTGTTTGCGCACGAAGAAAAACCAAAGCATCAGGAAAATCATAGCCCCGTGAAAAATGATTGAAAACCAAACGAACGAGTCGCTGAAGTCGGTAATCGGAATTTGCTTGTAGCCGTAATAAAACCGGAGCGGATGGGGAATCACCATCAGCCTGACGTACGTTGCCAGCGCATGGAGAGAGGTGGCTGTCTTCTGTGCAGGGTCATCAATATACAGCAGGGGAATCTCCACAAAATTCAGCCGCCTGCCCGCTATGGGAATCAAGGCAGGCGCGGCCGCCTGCAGCATCGGGGTCACCTGCAGCTCATTGAAGTCATGAATTCTGTCGCTGACATTCCACTGAACTTTTTTTATTTCTTCGGAAATAATTTCATTCCGCTTCATGAAGAAATAACCAGCGGTTGTCAGAATGATGAGTGCAGCGGCAGCGCCCGCCACCAGTTTGAATCGCACCCGGAAAAAATGAATGAGCGATGAAGTCGTTTTCTTCCATGTTCCCGTGATAAACCGTACCATCTTATCCCTTGCCGATAGCAGGTAATAAACGAATACCAGAAACAAATTCACAAAAAGGAACAGCAGCGCTTTTTTATAAAGAAGGTAAACCGGAGCAATGGACATGGATATTAACGTGATGGGAAGCGCCAGTGCGGCAAACCTTCCGATTGATGCACTCCTGAAGATGGTGACCGATGCCGGAATAAGCAATGAAAAAGTGATGGTGCTTTGCTTGGAAAAAATAGCCCCGGTAAACGCCAGCAGGTACAGCGCCCAAAAAACAATCCTGCGCTGGTCAATAAACCGGAGGGCACATTGCCATGATAGCACTCCGAAGAGCAGTGAAAGCAATTCATCCCTGCTTTTGATGGATGCCACCGCCTCCGTGTGAAGGGGATGCACCGCAAACAATAAGGCTGTAATAAATGAAAGGGAGAGGCTGTATTTATAATCCCTGAAAAGCGATTGCAGCAGGTAGAATATCAATACACAAGTGACCGAAAACAGGATGACGTTGATAAAATGACTCACTTGCGGCTTGCGCCCGAACAGCATGAACTCAAAATAGAACGTGGTGACTACGATGGGGCGGTATTCGTATTTGTTGCCTGCAGCGTCTTTGTAATAAGGTTCGGTGAAAATGCGGACGAGGGTTGGCGTTTTGCTGTCCTGCTTCTTCAGGACATGGTTGTCATAAATCAGCTCGTCATCAACGTTGTAACCGTTGCCTATCGTGTTGGAATAAATCAGGAATGAAATGGATGCAAGGAGCACTGCCAGAAACTTCTTGTTTCCAATGCTGAAGAAACTATTCCGGATGTCCCCTTTCTTTTTCACTGCGCGTTCAAGTTAGACATTTTTCCGGCTCACATTTTCATCTTGTCATCCATATTGGAACAGCCGGGAACTGCCGCTGCAAACCGGTTATTTTCGGAATCATGCTCGCTGCTGGCATAACTTTTCAACACGTGTCGGAAAGTTCGTGCTATCCGCCTGCGAGGGGTTTTGCTTAACTTTGTTTCCCGATGACAAAGCACATTTTTGTAGCCGGTGGCGTGACTTCCTCTCTCGGGAAAGGCATTCTTGCAGCATCTCTCGCCAAGCTCCTGCAGGCGCGGGGCTACCGCGTCACTATTCAGAAATTCGACCCTTACATCAACGTGGACCCCGGCACCATGAATCCTTATGAGCATGGCGAATGTTACGTCACCGAAGATGGCGCTGAAACCGATCTCGACCTCGGTCATTACGAGCGGTTTCTGAACATCCCCACCTCGCAGGCGAACAACGTCACCACGGGGCGCATTTACAAACACGTGATTGAAAAAGAACGCGAAGGAGCATATTTAGGAAAAACCGTTCAGGTTGTGCCCCACATCACCGATGAAATCAAGAGGCGGATGACGCTGCTTGCCACTGAAAACAAATACGACATCATCATCACCGAACTGGGGGGCACGGTGGGCGACATCGAATCGCTGCCTTACATCGAATCGCTGCGCCAGTTACGCTGGGAAATCGGTCCGCAGAACTGCCTGGTGATTCTGCTCACCCTCATTCCGTATTTGTCCGCAGCCAAAGAACTCAAGACCAAACCCACGCAGCACTCTGTGAAGGAGCTGCTTAAAAACGGAGTACAGCCTGACATCCTCGTATGCCGCACCGAATATCCGCTCACAAAAGAAATAAGGCGCAAGCTGGCGCTCTTCTGCAACGTGAATGTGAATTCAGTGATTCAGGCGCGCGACTGCGAAACGATTTACGATGTGCCCCTGGAGATGCAGAAAGAAAATCTGGACAAAACGGTGCTCTCCAAGCTGAGGCTTTCATCTAAAATAAATCCCGACCTCACACAGTGGAAAGATTTTCTGTTCAGGCTGAAAAATCCCAAGTCGCACGTGCGCATCGGGCTGGTGGGTAAATATGTGGAACTGCAGGATGCCTACAAATCCATTTCCGAATCATTTACCCACGCTGGCGCTGCCAACCAATGCAAGGTGACTATCGAAAGCATCCATTCCGAAAATATCACCGAGAAAAACGTGGCAGAGAAGCTGAAGCACCTGCACGGCATTTTGGTGGCTCCCGGTTTTGGCGGCAGGGGCATCGAAGGGAAAATCATTGCCATCCGCTATGTGCGCGAAAATAACATTCCGTTCTTCGGCATCTGCCTGGGAATGCAGTGCGCTGTGATTGAATTTGCTCGCAACGTGCTGGGACTTAACGCGCACTCCACCGAAATTGACAAGCACACGCCTGAACCGGTGATTGACATGATGGAGGAACAGAAGCACATCATCCACAAGGGCGGCACCATGCGGCTGGGCGCTTACCCGTGCGTGCTGCGCGAAGACACGCACACCTTCCGCATTTATCAGAAAAAAGAAATCTCGGAACGCCACCGCCACCGCTATGAGTTCAACAACCGCTACCTGCGGCAGTTTGAGGCTGCTGGCATGATTGCAGCCGGCATTAATCCGCAGAGCAACCTCGTTGAAATCATGGAACTGAACAACCACCCGTGGTTCATCGGCACACAGTTCCACCCTGAGCTGCGCAGCACGGTTGACAACCCCCACCCCCTTTTCGTGAGTTTCGTGAAAGCCGCGCTCGATGCTAAAAAAAGCCCTGAGCCGGTGATTGCAGAGCATGCTCTCCGGAACTAATATGCTAAAGAAAAAACGTGCCGCTTTGCTATTTTAAAACGTATGCGAAATCTTTCCCAGCACCAGCCGCCCGATTTCAGCAGCATACGGTAATCCGCGGTGTTTGTAGTTGAGGATATTCTGAGCATCAAGGGTTATCACAGTCTGTTTTGAAAAATGCAGACGGTAGGAAACATGGATGTCAATGAAGTTGGCTGCTTTCACATAGCCGATGTATATCCCTGAATTTGCCGGAAAGCCATCCTGCCACCGCCAGGTGACGCGCGCGGTCAAGCCGATTTTTTCCGCAGCATATTCAGGAGCCACGAACAGTTTGTGACGGGGCGCATTCAGCGCCACATAACCAAGTTGGGCGCCCTCCATGTCGAATTTATTTTTACTCATATAGGAATATCCACCCGCGATATGAAAATCACCGGCAGCACGCAGGTTAAATCCCAAGTCCATTCCCGACACATCCATGTCGCCAAGATTAACATAAGTGAGGATGATGTCGCTGTTCACCATGTCGTCAACGGGTGTCACCGAGCCGATGGGAATCTGACTGGATGCACCCGCCAGGATGACGGCAATCTCATCCCAACTGGTGCCGGGCATGGAAGGAATAGCTCCTGTGGGGTCGGTGTAGCGGCCGTCAATCAACCCGGTAAGCAGTTCATCATACGAACCACCAAAACCTGAAGGCTTCTGCAAATTGTCATACAGCGCTCCACCGGGAGAAGGCACGCCCAAAGCGCCCACCACGTCAGCGGGGTTAAACATGACGCTGGCAGTTGCAAGCGTTACGGGCGAGATGTAGTTATTCACCCGCGTATGATAAAAATCAGCGGTGAATGAAAGCCTGTCGAATAACATTCCTTTGTATCCAATCTCCCACGTTTGGGTTACGGAGTTCTCAAGCGGCTCGATGTCAGAAAGAGTGCTTAAATCATATTTGCTTTGCATCATATCGCCCGTATTCAGCAGCGAGATGATATTCACCGGCACATGACCCACTGCGCTGATGGTTCCGTTATCTCCGGCTATGCCGTTCACAATGCTGTCAAGCAGTGCATCCACCGTTGATGCCGGAAAACCTGTTTGAGCAGCCATCGCTCCGGCAAGGATGTTCAGCATACCGTCAAAAAAAACAGGATTATCGCTTTTGTCGTCAACGCGATACCATTGGCTGGTGTAAGGGCTGATGAACAGCGGTTCACCGCTGTCATCTCTTTGATAGTGATACCCGTGAGCATTTCCGATTCCTCTTAAATTGATGCCATTGGGGATGAAACCGTTTGACAAATCGAAAAATAAATTCAGCGTGGAAGGGGTGCTGAAGGCGCGGTTATAGGTGGCTCGCAGCGTGTGCCGTGAATGCGGTTTGTAAACCAACGCTGCACGCGGAGAAACAAATACTCCCCTCATTTCACTGTGCTTGTCCGCCCGTGTCGCCCCCAGTAAAGTGAGCTTGGGTATGATGTCATATTCTGCCTGAATGTAGCCGCCTGCCTGCAGGGTATTGTCCTTGTCATCAAATCTGCCGTGTATAGAGCCTCCGGTTTCAGGCACGGTGTATAACATATCCGCTCCGTAAATAAGCTCCAGTTTTTTTACCGGTTTGCAGCTATGCTGTGCCTGCACCACATGCAGCTTTGAGTTGTCAATCAGCAGTTGTACATTGTGGGGTGGCTTTTCATCGCCCACCTGGGGGATGATGTAGGTGTCGCCTGCATTGCTGCTGTTCAGGTAATATTGAATAAACAGTTCCTTCCACTTGAGTCTTGCCTGGGCATAATAATACTTCCAGTTGATACCCTGTCCTGCTCCGATTTCTGCCATCTGGATATTATTGAGTACTGCAATACCTCCGTTGACAATCAGTTTCAAGTCACGGGTGAGTTTGAAATCGAAACGGGTATCGGCTGTGTAATCTCTGATGTTGAAGTCGCGGTCAAAGGGTTGGGGCGGGCGGGTGCTGTCGGGCTGAAAGACCTGCCCGTCACGCACGCTGCCGTAAATCATGGTATCACCCGGTTCGGGTTCTCGCGGGTCGTAATATTCCCACTCATCCGCCTTAAGGTAAGATGCTGAGATTTTATACCCGAACTTATTGCTGATTTTTCCGGCATGGCGCAGTTCGGGTTTTATCACTGCGCGCTCACCGCCCGTGAAGCTCACGGCCGTTTCAAAATTCTTATTCATTTCAAGAGGCGACCGGGTGATAATGTGCATCACCCCGTTGGCGGCATTGGGTCCGTACAAGGCGGAGCCGGGTCCGCGCACGATTTCAATTTTTTCAATATCCTGGTTATTGACAGGAATGAGCTGATGCACATTCACTTTCAGCGAAGGAACACCCGAAATGCGGTTGTCGGTGAGTATCAGCAGGTCACCGGAAAAAGTATTGTTAAAGCCGCGGGTGATGACGTTGTAGGAAACCAATCCGGTTTTCATGAAGTCAATACCGACCGTTGCACTGAGATAGTCGGCCGAAGTAAGCCCTGCCTGTGTTTCAATACGCTTGGCAGGGATAACGCTGACGGAAGCCGGAGCATCGAGCAGCTTCTCGTCTTTTTTCGAGGCGCTGATAACCACCGCATCCAGGTCAACGTCACTTTGTTCCATCGTAATATCCAGCGTTTCGTTCTGATTTGAAACGGAAACTTCTTTTTCCGCATAGCCAATGTGCGAAAAAACCAAAATGGCATCCGCCTCGCTCATGGTAATGGAAAACTTGCCGTCAGGCCCGGTCATAGTTCCTGCCTCAGTGCCTTTGACAGAAACGCTCACATGTTCAATCGGTTTGCCCGTTGCATCCTTCACTATCCCTGAAATTTCCCGCGGCTGCGCGATAATCAGGAAGTGGGAGAAGAATAGCATGGCTCCAATAAAAAATTTTCCGCTTCTCATATTTTTTATTTTTGTTAAAATAAAAAAAAAGTGTCAGATAACAAAGGAGTGATTAAAAATTTACGCTCTTACTCTACCAACCCGTATTTGGCAGCGTGAGCAATCAGCTCGGCAGTGTTGTTAACCTTCAGTTTTTTGAGGATGTTAGTCCGGTGCTTGTCAATGGTTCTTTTGCTTACCTGAAGCTGAACGGCAATCTGTTTGTTGACCAGTCCCTGGGAGAGGTATTTAATGATTTGCACTTCACGGGGAGTCAGTTCTTCAATCTCTTTTAAGGAAGGAACCTTGCGCGGCAAAACGATTTCCTTAAAATCCTGAATGATGCTTTGCATGGGCTTGTTTCCGAAATAATATTCTCCCTTGAGCACCTTTTCAAGAGCGAATTCCAGCTCTTTCGACCCTGCGTCTTTCAGGATGTAGCCCATCGCACCGGCTGCCATCAGCTGAAAAACGTCTTCTTTGTTGTAGTTGCCGGTCAGAATAAGTATTTTCAGGCTGGGAAATTTCTTAATCAAATCGCGTGTGGTTTCGATGCCGTCTTTTTCGGGCATCGAGATATCCATCAGGATAACGTCAAAATCATACGTTTCCGCTTTTGCGATGGCATCATAACCGTCTTCAGCGGTCATCACGCTGAATTTCCCTGATTTATCAAGCAGCTCAAAGAGAGCCGTTCTCATAAACGGGTGGTCATCTGTCACCAGGATTTTTTTCTTCTCAGGTTTCTTGGAATTTTTCTCCTTGCTCATAAAAAACAACTCGCCTTCCCGCTAAAATAAATAACTCTCACCGGGTTTCAAAAGGATATGCGAAAAATGACATTATTCCACCTTAGTAAATGATGTTTGGGTTTCCACTCTTTTAAAGCTAAAAAGAAAATATCCCCCTCCAAAAGCCTGCTTTTCCCATGCGGGTTTAGGGGGAGAAAGAACAAAATTTCAAGTTTCAAAAAAGAAACTCGCTTTATTTTTAGAAAGAATAAGCACAACGGAAACGGAGTTGTCCTCCGAATCACAATACGAAAAGGTATAGCAGCCGTCATTCTCCCCTTTCAGAGATTTCCGCAGCGGAAACAACTCTAAAATTTCGTTGAAAATCTGCTTCATCCGATCAGGGAGGCTTGTCCATTGGGTTTTTATTGTTTCCTTGCCAATCCGTTGGAAAATGAGCACTTCATAAGAGGAAACAAAATCGATGCTTTCCCGCTCCTGTATTTCCTTCTTTTCTGAATCCGCTGCCTGTTGTTTTTTCCATTGTTTAATACGGGAATAAGTCAACTCCTCAATTGACTCAGGCGATACATTTACTGCAGGTTTGCCGGATTCAAATGAGGTTCTTTTAATGATGTTTCTTTTCTTTATTGGAGGGGATGGTTCGACAATTAAAAGGTCGTCCGCGCTCTCCTTTCTTCCCTTTTTCATGTTTACAAACGTTTAGAAGTTAAAAAAACAATTTTCACGCAGAACGACATTTTTTCCGGCAGCTATTGCTCCCTGGAAGTGTCGGCAGTCTGCCGCTTTTGAGCGCGAAGCTTCATTATCGCTTCATTGTAATTGGTCATCACCCTTTTCAACTGACTTTTTGCCTCAGGGGAAACTTCGCCCTCCGCTCCGTCAGCAATCCAGCGGGCTGCCGACACCAGGGCGGCAAGCTCGTAACCATGCAGGGTAACTTGAAATACACCCGGTCGCAACTGCTCAATGGACATGTTCAGCCTTTTTAGCAGTCAGGTATTCGCCCACTTGTTTCAATTCGCGTTCAAATTCATCATAATCAATCCTGATGCCGTTGATGTAGGCGCTCCATCCGAGCGACATTTTCGCATAGTGAACGGCTTCCTCAATTTCTTCGTCAGTAGCGCCAAAAAGCTTAGCGGCTTCGGTGTGAAACAGAACACAGTACCTGCATTTGGTTTCAGAATGCAAGGCTATTCCCATGAGTTCCTTGTACTTATTGGGAATTAGCGTTTCGCCCAGTTCGAGACGCTTGAATAATTCCCATTCGAAATCAAGATACTCATCGGGAATGCGGTTGAAAAAACTGGGAACGAGGCCGAGATGCTCCTTCATTTCAGCCTCTACCTTGGAGCGTGGTCTTGCGGTTGCCATGGCTCAAATTTTTTAGTTGTAAAAAAAAAATTACATCATAATTTAAGGAAAACTTCAGAGAAAATGTATTTATGAAACGGAAATAGTTCTGCACATTTTTTAAGCGATATAAACAGGGATGTGCATTGAATTGATAACCTGCTGATTTTTTCATGATTGATACGCTCACTTTCAGTCCAGCTCTAAAGAAGCATTGGAACCTGCTTGCATGGTTGGATTGTTAAGCAGATAACAAAGAAAGAGGAGAAAAAAACAACGAGAGGAGTTGAAAATTTACTTTCCTTCGTTATTTTTATTAACTCAAATCAATGAAGCAATGAACAAATTAGATTGTGTTTTGCTGGTGGACGATGATGAAATCTGCAATTTTCTGAACGAGAACGTTATCCGGCTGATGGATGGAAATCTGAAGGTTCAGAATGCCCTGAACAGTCAGACAGCGATGGATTTCGTTTTGGCGAGGAAAAGTGATTCTCCCCTTTTGATTCTTCTTGACCTGAATATGCCGGTCATGGACGGCTTTGAGTTTCTGGATGAATTTATCCATCTGCCCGAGAAGAAACGGAACAACATCGTTATCGTTATTCTTACCTCCTCTGATTACGAGAAAGACCGGGAGCGGGCGCGGAAGTATAATGTAGTTTCGGGTTATGTCATCAAGCCGCTCACGCATGAAAAAATGGTGAGTATAGTTGAAACATGTTTTATGGAAAAGTAGATGCCCGGCAGGTTCAACTAAAAACAGAATTCCCGAACAGGGCAGCAAATTTGCAATGCTGCGGGACCTTTTGAAAAATTCATCCTTCATATAAGATTTTCTCCAGCTGACATATAACTTCGCTCCGTCAATCAATAAAATCTTGCAGTTTGAATTTATCGCTGCCTGTTTTTTACGCCCTTCTTTTTGTTATCGTCATCTGGCGGATGCCGCTATTCGGTGATGAGCGGTTGCCCCGCATCTTCTTTATTGCTGTCTTTTCAGCTAAAGTGCTGCTGGCGCTTTTTTACACAAAAATTTTTTCAGGAGGCGACACCACCACCTATTTTGATGACGCCAGCGTCATTATTTACCCTTCCCTGCTTCGTACACCGCTAAAGTATATCTATCTCACACTGGGACCTAACGGAGGCGCCATTCCCGAATTTATTCGTCCCGAAGTGCTTGCGATGGGGTATTGGGGCGACACGAGCGATTATATGGTAGTTCGCTTCAATGCGCTGCTCTGCATTTTTTCGTTTGGAAATTTTTATGTGCATGGCGTGTTTATGGCGTTCCTTTCCTTGATAGGCTTGATGTGGCTTTACCGCTCGTGTCTTAAGTCCACCGGCATTTACAGCCCCATTGTGGCGGGAGCCCTCTTCCTTATTCCATCTGTATTATTCTGGGGCTCGGGAGTGCACAAGGAAGGCATGCTCCTTTTTTCGCTGGGGCTATTTTTCTATGGAGGCGTGCGGCTGGCGCAAAAATTTACGGTAAAAAATCTTCTTATTTTCCTTGCCGGAACCACCCTTACTTATTTGATTCGCGACCATGTGCTTTTCATTTTGCTGCCGGGAATGCTCGCCTATTTTATCACCCTGAAAAATTACGTGAGGATACGTTTTATTGTGCCGGTGATTTACCTCGCAGTTATTGCTGCTGGCATTACCCTCCCTTTGTTCGGTGGAAAGAATTTTCCGGAAGTCATTTCAGAAAAACAAAAGGAATTCAAAGCCCTTGAAGCCGGCAGCACGCAAATAAAGGTAAAAGATTTTAAGCCATCGTTTCTTTGCCTGTTTACCAATCTGCCGCAGGCTTTGCGTAATACTTTGTTAGGACCATTTTTTATTTCTCCGACTAAAACCGTTCATTACCTCGCTATTGCCGAAAATGTTTTTCTTGTTTTAGCCGTCATTGCTTTCCCCTGGATAACAGGACGCCCGCGTTTGGAGCCTTTTTCACTGATGTGCCTTTTATTTTCAGTTTCCCTGCTGATTCTGATTGGATACATTGTCCCCAATGTAGGCGCCATCGTGAGGTACCGCAGCATTGCCCTGCCTTTTCTGTTTCTTTTCTTGTATTCAGGAAGAAAGGACTTTTTCCATATCAGGAAATAGGAGAAAATGCTTTACCGCACTAAAAAAGTATTGAAAAACTTCCGATTGATTTCCGGGTATTTCGTGAAATAATTACTTGGGCAATTGTAACTTGTGAAACTAATGCAACAAGATTCTTCTACTTGAAATGAAACTCATAAAATTATTTCTACCTGCAATTCTCCTTTCATTTGTTTTGCAGTCAACTGCTCAGTCAATCGGGCAGTGGCAGGCCATTACCTCATCCACCTCCCCCACAGCCCGGCATGAGTGTTCGTATGTTGCCGTTGGAAACAAGTTTTATTTAGTGGGCGGACGCGGCACCAAACCCGTCCAGGTCTATGACCCGGCAGTAAATTCATGGGTTACCGAAACGAACCCACCGATGCAGATGCATCATTTTCAGGCGATTCAGTACAATGGAAAGGTGTATGTTGTAGGCGCCTTTACGGGTAACTGCTGCCATGAAACGCCTATTCCCAATATTTACATCTATAATCCGGTGACAAAGGTATGGACGGTCGGACCTGAAATTCCCGCTGCCCGCAGGCGGGGCGCAGCCGGCTGTGTGGTGTATAACAACAAATTTTACCTGGTCTGTGGAATCATTGACGGGCATTCATCGGGATGGGTGCCCTGGCTGGATGTGTATGACCCGCAAACCAACACGTGGACCCAGCTTTCCGATGCGCCCCGCGCACGCGACCATTTCCACGCTACCGTAGCCAATGGAAAGATTTACGCCATTGGCGGCAGGCGCAGCGGATTCAATGGAAATATTTTTGCCTACACCACAGCCGAAGTGGATGTTTACGACATTGCCGGGAACAGCTGGACCACCCTTCCTCCTTCTCTCAACATCCCCACGCAGCGGGCGGCTTGCCCCACTGCAGTGATTGGCGATGAAATACTGGTTATTGGCGGTGAAGGCGCACAGGTTGCCTATGCCACTACTGAAGCGTTTAACTACATCACGCAAACATGGCGCACCCTTGCGCCCATGAACCAATCAAGGCATGCCACCAGTGCTATTGTTTACAATAACGAGGTATATATAGCTTGCGGTGCAAATACACGTGGCGGCTCAGTTGAGCTGAACACACAGGAAAAATTTTCTTTCACATCCCCACCGCCCGGAGGGTGTGTTCCCAATGAAGTGGTTTCATTTACTCTTGTCAAAGCGGGCACCGCTGGCGATATCGGACCGCTCACGGACGGGATGACTATCAATCTCGCCACTATCGGTTCATTCAGCATTCGCGCCAACAAATGCCAGAACGGAGGCAGCGTGAAATTCATTCTGAACGGCTCCACGGTACGAACCGAATCGAGCCCGCCCTATGCCATCAATGGCGACAATGCCGGAAGCTATATCGCCTGGAATCCCACAGTCGGCTCCAAAATTTTAACGGCAACACCGTACACCGGCAGCGGAGGCTCCGGCACGGCAGGCATCAGCGAAACTGTATCGTTCACCGTTGTCAATCAGCCATCGGGAACGCCTGACTGCAATGGTGTGCCGGGAGGCACCGCATTCATTGATGATTGCGGAGTGTGCTCGGGCGGAAACACCGGACATGTTGCCAATTCGGACAAAGACGCCTGCGGTGTGTGTTTCGGTGATGGCTCATCCTGCAGCGGCTGTCAGCCATTGCAGGTCACTCAATTCACGTTGGTGCGCGCTGGATTCGCGGGTGACATAGGTCCGCTTAATGAAGGCATGACGATTAACCTTGCTACCATCGGTAGCTTCAGCATACGTGCCGACATCTGCCCGGGAAGCACTTCGGTGAAGAGCGTGAAATTTGTCCTGAACGGTGCTACGGTGAAAATTGAAAATATCGCCCCCTATGCTATTGCAGGTGACGGCTCCACAACAGGCTATAACAAATGGAATGTATCTCCCGGCAGCTACACATTAACCGCTACGCCTTACAGCGGCAGCAACGCTTCAGGAACCTCGGGAATTTCGCTTACCAGGCATTTTACCGTTATCAATCAAGCAGCAAAGACTGAACTGCTTCAGAACGCGGAGCCTGACAACGTTGAGAAATTATCTGCTTTTCCGAATCCTTTCAGCAGGGAGTTGATTCTTGAATTCAGCGTGACGGAAGATGCCGAGGTCAGACTGGAGGTGTTCAACATTTCAGGAAAGAAGGTTGCAACTGTCTTTAATGGGATGGCTAAAAAATCGCTTCAGCACAAAGCCGTTTTCATCCCGCAAAATCTTTCTTCGGGAATCTACTTCTGTCGCTTGCATACAGCAAGCAAGGTTATCACAGAAAAAGTGCTCTACTCATCAAGGTAAATTCCGTGCAGAGAATTTCCTGGAAAACCGATTTCATGTAAATAAAATTTCCGCTTTTTTCGCAGCCCCCGCAAATGACAGCAGGGCTGAAACCCTTGCGGACACTATTTTTTCATTTCATTTCTTTCTAAGTATTTCGTAGCGTGAAGCAAGCCTCTCTCTACTTTTAGACAGCAAAAAAAAACGCAGCTTTTGTGCATCATGACGAAGGGCATCAGCATCAGAATTATTAAAGCATAAAAAATCCGGTTATGAAATCCATTCTTAAAACCTGCCTGTGCATTGGAAATTTTTGTTGTCAGACACCAGCCAACAGAGCCAATTACCTCAACAGCGCAATCATCATGTTTGCGCTGTTGTTTTTTTCAGAAACAGCATTGACGCAGACCACCATCGTCAATTACAATTTCAACTCGGGAACAAGCTATGCCACATTAAACTCCGGTGCAGTGTCAGGTATCACTTGTACCGTAACCGGCACTGCTGCATTTGGCACGTCAGCAGGGACAACATCCGGCACCAATGCCTTCACCACCAACAGCACAGCCGGGAATGCGCTCAACGCAAACCCCAATAATAGTTGGACGTTTACTCTGACAGGAAGCAACCTTGCGTGCTACACCACTTTTGGCGTTTACTATCAGGGGAAACGGAATACGGGAGGTGATAATACGCTGACCATATCTTACAGCTTGAATGGCGGTGCATTTACAAGTGCAGGCATTACACCTTCTACTGTAATCAACATGACCAGCAGCGGCACTTGGTTTCAGGCGCCTCCTTACAGTTTACCTTCCTCGGTAAACAATCCAACAACTTCACTCGCTATCCGAGTGACAATTGGAAATACCGGAAGTGGTCAGGTACAATTGGATAATTTCCAGGTGCGGGCAACTGCCGGAACACCGCCCACCTGCAGCATCAGCGGCACTCAAACGATTTGTGCAGGTCAATCTTCCACTTTCACCGCTTCGGGGGGCG
>DATLYB010000411.1:0-5584 GCA_035575215.1 Chitinophagales bacterium | reverse complement strand
TTCTGCTGAAGAAACCAAAGCTGCGGAGCCGGAAAAGAAACCGGCTGAAACACCCCCTCCGATGGATGATGAGGATTTGAAGATGTGACGTGCTGATTTTGCTGGCGCGATGGATTAATGAAGAGCCGGGGATTTATGATTTTATGAAAAAAATATTAAGCGGGAGCATACTCTTTTTTTATGCGCATATGCCCAATCTCCCGCATGGGCTGTCAACATTGCCTGCATCCTTTACACCAACTGCACCAAATGTCATAACGCTATGCGTAGCATGAATTTGGTTTATTCATCCTGTGGAAAACTCTGTATTTCAGCCCCAAAAACATCCTTGATAAACCCTAATTTTGCGAAAGCGCTTAAGGTTGGGGGTTGCCGAATACGAACAGGTATCGGAGGAAAAAAGAGAAACATAAAATCGTAAAAAATGGCAGACGGTGAAAAGATTATAACTATCAACATCGAGGAGGAAATGAAGACCGCTTACATTGATTATTCAATGTCAGTGATTGTGGCGCGTGCGATTCCGGATGTGCGCGATGGCTTGAAGCCGGTGCACCGCAGGGTGCTTTACGGGATGATGGATTTGGGGCTTGCCAGCAACCGCCCGCATAAGAAATCGGCAAGAATCGTAGGGGAGGTGCTGGGTAAATATCACCCGCATGGCGATAGCTCGGTGTATGATGCGATGGTGCGCATGGCTCAGGATTGGTCGCTGCGATACCCGCTGGTGGACGGGCAAGGCAACTTTGGCTCACTGGATGGCGATAATCCGGCAGCGATGCGTTACACAGAAGCACGCCTCAGCAAAATTGCCGAAGAAATGCTGAAGGATATTGAAAAAGATACCGTTGACTTTCAAAACAATTTCGATGATACGCTGAAGGAACCCACTGTTCTTCCTTCCCGCATTCCCAACCTGCTGGTTAACGGCTCATCTGGAATAGCTGTGGGGATGGCAACCAATATCCTGCCGCACAATTTAAGCGAAGTGGTAGATGGCATTGTGGCATACATTGATAATAAGGAGATTACTACCAACGAGCTGATGCAGTACGTAAAGGCTCCGGACTTCCCGACAGGCGGAGTGATTTATGGCTATGATGGCGTGCGTGAAGCATTTGAAACCGGACGTGGTAAAATCGTGGTGCGCGCAAAGGCTGAAATCATTACAGACGAAAAGAACGACCGTGAAACAATCATCATCACTGAAATTCCTTATCAAGTAAACAAAGAGGAACTATTGGAGAAGATAGGAGAGCTGGTAAATGAGCGTCAGATTGAAGGAATTTCCGGACTGAAAGACCTTTCCAACCGCGAAGGCATCCGTATTGAGATTTACCTGAAGCGTGATGCCAATGCGCAGGTAGTTCTTAATCAGCTATACAGATTTACCTCGCTGGAAACATCTTTCGGAGTAAACAACATCGCCCTCGTTGACGGAAGACCCCAGCTTATAGGAGTGAGGGACTACATTAAACACTTCGTCCATTTCCGTCATGAGGTAGTGGTCCGCAGAACAAAGTACGACCTGGCTGAAGCCGAAAAACGCGCGCACATTCTGGAAGGGTTGCTGATTGCTCTGGATTATCTTGATGAGGTTATCAAGCTGATTCGCGGGTCAATAGATCCTGATGCAGCAAAGGAAGGACTGATGGCAAACTTCAAGCTGTCTGAAATTCAGTCGCGGGCGATACTCGATATGCGCCTGCAAAGGCTTACGGGTCTTGAAAGAGAAAAAATCAAGAATGAGTATGATGAAACGATGAAGCTCATTGCATATCTGAAGGAGATTCTGGAAAAGGAACCGCTCCGCATGCAAATCATCAAAGATGAATTAGTCGAAATCAAAAAGAAATATGGCGATGCCCGCAGGACAGAAATCGTGATGACCGGTGATGAAATCAACATGGAAGATTTGATTCCCAACGAAGACTTCGTCATCACCATCTCGCATCTGGGCTACATCAAACGCACGCAGGCAAGCCAGTACCGAACGCAGGGTAGGGGAGGCAGGGGTTCACGGGGAGGCGCTACGCGCGAAGAAGATTTTATTGAATACATTTTCACTGCCACCGCACATCAGTATCTTCTTTTCTTTACCGAACAGGGACAATGCTACTGGCTGAAGGTATATGAAATTCCCGAAGGGGCAAAAACTTCAAAAGGTCGCCCGCTGCAAAATCTGATTCAGATTCAGAAAGATGACAAGGTAAAATCGCTGATTAACGTGAAGAACCTTGAAGATGAACACGCGCTGCAAAATCAGTATGTGGTGCTTTGCACTAAAAAAGGCGTAATAAAAAAAACCACCCTGGATGCCTACTCGCATCCAAGAATATCCGGCATCCGTGCGATTAAAGTGAGAGAAGGCGATTCACTGATTGAGGCAAGGCTCACCGATGGCATCAGCTACATCATGATGGCCACCCGCTATGGAAATGCCATCCGTTTCCCGGAAGAAAAAGTGCGCCCGATGGGACGCACGGCTGCTGGCGTAAGGGGAGTGACGTTGCAAGGCGATGACGATGAGGTGGTGGGAATGATTTGTGTACAGAAAGGCGACAAATCTAAAACCGTAATGGTGGTCTCAGAAAAAGGGTTCGGTAAGCGCACCTACCTTGATGACCCCGAAACCGGAGAAGAAATTTACCGCATTACCAACCGGGGCGGAAAAGGGGTAAAGACCATGCAGATAACGGAGAAAACCGGCAAATTGATTGCGATTAAAGAAGTCACTGACGAAGACGACCTGATGATAATCACAAAAAACGGCATCACCATCCGCTTGCCGCTCACCGAAGTGCGCGTGATGGGGCGCGCCACGCAAGGTGTGATATTGATTCGCCTCGATGAAGGCGATGAGATTGCTGCCGTCACAAAGGTGACGGAAACCAACGGAGAGGAAGAAGCCGCTATGCAAGCTGGGTAGTTCCTGTTTTCAATTTACAATGTAGAGTTTAGAGTTGTTACATTTGGGGTTTTTAAGAGAACTTGTAAATATAAACAACTGAAAAAAGCGGCATAACTTTCACAGCCAATGCTGCAAAAAAAATTCTGAAAATGAAATCATATCAATTATTTGCAGTGATGCTTGTCCTGACAACTTCAATATTTGCCCAGGCGAACAAATTCCAGACGGCCTGGGCTCAGGTGGAGGAGTACAAAAACAGCGAATTCAAAAACACGGATGCATTGCTGGAAGCGCTGGAAGCCATCAATGAAACTGTGAAGAACGAAACGCAATCCACTAAATCAAAAGTTTGGTACTACAAAGGACTTATTAACCACCTGATATATGAGAATGAAAGCATCTCATCGCAACATCCCCATGCGCTGTTTGATGCCTCAGAAGCCTATCAAAAGGCTTTGACAGTTGAAGTGGGAAAGAAGCCGTATGAGCCGGAGAACACTAAGAGCAATCTGTACAATCTTACCGGGCAGTTGCAAAACAGGGGTGCTCAGCTATATAATATGAATGACTTCGACAATGCCTATAAATGTTTCCTCGAGGTACGGAGTATAAAAAAATTTCTGGACGGCATTGCCTATGAGAAAAAGGTAGATGACTCCGATGCCACCTTCAATGCAGCTTTATGTTTATATAAGCTTGAAAAAAAAGAAGAAGCAAAAAAACTTTTTCAGGAATTGATTGACCGCAATTATGATAGCCCAGCTATTTATCAATTATACGCTGGTTTATATTCTGATGAAAAGAATGACGCGGAAGCCCTCGAAATCCTTGCAAAAGGCATGGAACGCTACCCGGACAACCTGGGCTTGATTATAGATGAACTAAACATATATATCCGGCAAGGCAGGGAAGAAGAATCCATCACAAAGCTGGAAAAAGCCGCTAAGCTTGATTCCACTAACGCACAAATATATTATGCGCTGGGGGCTGCTTACGACAAACTGAACAATAAAGAAAAAGCGGAACAGGCTTACCTGAAATCTGTCACCTTAGACCCTCAAAACCACAGTGCTTACAACAATCTGGGCGCAATGTATTATAACCAAGGAATTGCCATCAATAAAGAGATGATGGATAACCCGAAATTAACTGAGAAGCAATACAACGAGATGCAAGAGCAGAGGAATGAACTTTACAGAAAATCATTGCCGTATTTTGAAAAAGCCCGCCAGATTAAACCGGATGATTTAGCCATCCTGCAGGCATTAAAAGAGGTTTATGCCAAGCTGGAGATGTACGAAAAATCCAAAGAGATAAAAGAGCAGATGGAGAAAGTGAAGCAGACAAAACAGAATTGAATCAAATGAAGGAAAGGGTAGATTCCCGAAACAACAATTGCCTATTGCCACCGTATCTCATGAATTAATTTACTTAACATAATATCAATTATAGGACAAGTGGAGCGTCTCAAAGATATGGCAGCGTGCCATGGCCGAGCGGCTTAACACCAGCCAGATTGAAGCCGCTATTGCTTACGTCAATTCCAACCACAACCCGAAGAAAGGCACCAAAGCGGGATACCTTGCGTGGTACTGCCAGCATTTCCATTCAGAATTGTTTGAGGATTTAACGTCCAGGAAGAAAAGGATTAAAGCTCAAATCCTTGATTATAAGCCGGCAGCCGCATGACCATTGCCTTCACCCGGAAGTATGAAAAATCAACAGGTCATCGCCAAAGAACTCACCACCAAGCTCACAGCGCTGCTCGATAAGCAACGCCCCACAACCGTATCAAAAACAAGCTTTTCACCGCCAGAAGTCGGCTATGTAGCGCCTGCTCAGTAAAATTTTTTACAAAGGCAATGTCCGCCCTGGTGTGAAGTATGTTATCGCGGATGATGTCTCCACCACCGGCAGCACCCTCAACGACCTTTGCAATTACATTGAGCAAAATGGCGGTGAAGTGATTGCCGCGCTGGCGCTGGCAGTCGCCCATCACCGCATTTTGGGACAGGGCACGCAGCTCACCATCACCCCTCAAACATTATCGGCTTTACGTAAAAAATTTGGCGCGGAATTAACTAACTTCGTCCGTGAACACTTTGGCTATGAAGAAATCTCGCAACTCTCCAACGGGCAAGGCAAATACCTTCTCACGTTTGGTTCCCTTGACAGCATCCGAAGAAAAATCGCTCAGAGCCTGGGCGGAACAAACGGGTCGGAAGATAGACAAATATCTGCAAGGGAAGAAGCTCATCTCCGTCAATGGGCGTTGCGTGCTGGTGCCCGAATAAACCGGTATCTATCTCCTAAAAAATTACCTTCTCTTTCTCTGGGCGCTGCCGAGATACTCGCGGCAAATGGCGCCTCGCTCGATTACAACGGTTATACGCCCGCTTACACGCAGCTGGAGAGTTATGACCACCTGATTGACAAAGCTGATAACGATACACAACGGGGAAAAAACCTGCCGCACCCTTAAAACACTTCATTTCCCCATTTTTTAGCCCTTTTTTCACCCATATATTAATTTTGTTAATATAGTTTCCTTTTTTTAATTAGTTCCAAAATTCCATTTATAAACGTCAGCGGGTGAACAGGGTTTCCCGGCACATAGAGGTCAACCCTGTATTTGTTCAAAAAATCCCTTTTCAATGCGGGGCTTCCTTCAAA
>DATLYB010000410.1:0-14766 GCA_035575215.1 Chitinophagales bacterium | reverse complement strand
TGATTTTGTCCAGTTGTTCAAAGTATTGCCAGTACATTGCTCCCCAGCCGATGCCCTCGCCCGTTTTGCTCACGCTCACATTGCCCATCGCGGGTTTGATTTCCGTCTTATCCCACGATGTTTTGAAATATCCGGAGCCGGCTTCCACGGATGCACCGAGTTTGGCTGGTTCAATCTTCATTCCGCCAACCGTAATGTCAGCGAGCCTGGAATCATCGAGCCATTGCGTGCCATCAAGCAGCAGCGCAAAGCAGGCGTCAGCCGTGGCTTTGGTGGAGCCCCAGTCCTGGGTTTGCTTTTGCTTCAAAAGCCATATTCGCATTTCATCAACCGAAGACTTGTCGTTTGCAATAATTTTGAACGCCTCAATCAGCAGCGATTGCGTTTCAATCGGTGCCTGATACCAGTAATATCCGCCTGCATTATCCCGCCAGTACATGCCAAGCTCTTCGTTGCTCAAAGAAGTTTCCTTCAGCGAGCGCAAGATTTTCTGCGCAGATTCCTTTCTGCCGCTGCGATGCAGCGCCAGCGCAATCATGCCCTGCGAATACTTGTTCTGTTCCAGCCAGAATTTCTCCGCCTGCGCCATGAAATAATTGAACGCCTCATTCTGTTCCGTGCTGAATGACATATCCTGAAAGAACGTGCGGGCATATAAATACTGAATCTGCAGGTAGCCGGGACGAACTTTTTCCAAACCGGCTTTGCTTTTTCTGAGTTCGCGGTAATCTTCGGCAATGCGGTCGTCCAGATATTTCACCGCATTATCAAGCATCTGTTTGAGCTTGTCATTTTCATCCAAATTCAAAACGTCCATCTGCTTCATCCTGCCGATGCCCGTGACGATATACTGCGTGATGCAGCGGTTGTCAAACATGCCTTTGAACCAGGGCCAGCCGCCATTGGGCAGCTGCGCTTCCGATAATTTTCTGAGGCTGCTTTCTTTTTCGGATGCCATCCGGTTCAGGTCAAACAGCAGCGCCACACGCTTTTTCCGCTCCGTTTCATCCTGTGCATCGAGCACCCAGGGAGTTTCTTCCAGCAGCAGGGATTTCAGCTCCTGGTTTTTTTCAAGATTGGAGACCAGCGCTTCTTTGCTCATATTTTTCCATGTTTCGAAAACCTGCCGGATGCGCGGGCTGGAGCTGGCGATGGCGCCTGCAATTGCGTTGGCATAATAGCGGTTGAAAATCTGCTCGGCACATTCGTAGGGATACTCCATCATGTAGGGCAGCGCCTGAATCGCATACCACGCGGGATTGGAAGTAAATTCCAACGTGAGCTTCTGATGGCGCAGCGTGGAAGATTTGACGTGAATGAGCTTGTCGAATCTGAATTGCTTCGTCTGTCCTCCGCGAACATGGAGGGGCAGCGTTTCGGTGACCAGCATGCGGTTGGTGAGCACCGGCAGCGCATTTTCTTCCCCGTCTGAAAAATTTTCTGCCGATGCCAGCACGCGGTACAGCACAGCAGAAATGCCTTCCGGAATTTTCAAATCCCAGCTCACGGCTGCGTTGCCGCCTTTTTTCACGGTGAAAGTTTTTTCATTGCTGCCGTTTCCAAATGCTGCATCCACCGGCTGCATGGTGAGTGCATCAAACAGCAGCAGTTGTGCCTTGCCCGGCAAATCTTTTTCGGATACGTTGGAAATTTTTACTGAGAAGGTGATTTTGTCATTCTCGCGGAAAAATCGGGGAGGATTCGGCATCACCATCACTTCTTTTTGCGTGACGGTTTCTTTGGTGAGAAATCCGAGCTTCAAATCCTGCGTGTGCGCGAAGCCCATGAACTTCCATCGCGTCAGCGCTTCAGGCGCGGTGAAAGAAAAGATAATGCTGCCTTGCTCATCAGTTTTTAAATCAGGGAAGAAAAATGCTGTTTCCTGCAGGCGTTTACGGAGTGATATTTTCGAAGCATCAGCCGGCTTTATTTCCTTCTTTTCGGGAGTTTGCCGTTCCGCTGCATCAAGAGCGGGGACATCTGCTTCTTCCTCCTTTCCTTTTTTCGTTTTGCCATGGGTCAGTGTCACCGCAGCAATATTTTCAGCAGCGACTTCCTGATTTTTTACAGCTATGCCAGCGCGATAAAAGTTATTGTAATCTCCTCCTTCATACCATCCATAAGAATCAAAATAGCTCAGCATAAACCAATTCAGCCTGTCATATCCCTGCGTTTTAATCGTAAATTTTCCTTTGTTCCAGTTTTCAGAATACAGATTGGAGCCGTTTACGCCAAAAGTGTATTTGTTCCAATTGCGGTCATAATAATAGTAACTGTTGTAAATGGAGAAGTTCCACGTGTTCACCGCAAACGCATCAAGCGAGGCATCATACATACCTGCGAGCATTTCGGCAGCCACCTGTCCGCCCTTGGGTCCGGAAATTTTCAGACGCCATTCCTCTTTTTGTCCGGGCGCCAGCTTGTCGCGAAACGTGGCCGTTTCAATTTTCAGTTCCTTGTTGGAAAAGGGAACATCCACAACGGACAGGTAACTGAAACTTCTTCCATGCCTGGTGAATACCAGGCTCACCGCGAAATTTCCGCGGTAGTTTTCTTCAACCGGTATCTCAATCGTCTTCACTTCATTGCTCAACTCAATCCACTGGCTGCAGACCGTTGAGTTTTTCCAGAACACTTCATACAGCACCTTCACGTCCTTTGCCGATGAGCCAATCAAAAATTTCGCGCGCTCGCCCGGCTCGCACTTGTCTTTCACCGCATAGAACCAAGAGAGCGTTTTATACGGAACCGCTTTCGCTGAAGGATTATACACGGTGAAATATTTCACCGCTTTCACTTCACTGCCGAATTTGTCTTTCGTCACCAGTTCAGCCACATACTTCCCCGGCTTCCATCCCGGAAGCCCTGCAAGCGCAATGTCTTTGGAAGCATCGGTGTTGAAATCTGCTTCCAGAACCCTGCTCTCTTTCTGCCACTTTTCAAAGCGGTTTTCATCGCTGTAAACATCGAGCGGAAAATTTTGCACGAACGCATCTTTCGTGAACAGGAAAGTGTCCGGCTCGTTCCATAGCCGTTCGCGCAGCAGGCGGTCCGGCTCTCTCAACCTGTGAATCGTCACGGTGCCTCTGGCATTTTCGGGCTGACCGTTCAGGTTCTTTGCCGCAATTCTCAGCGTGTCGCTGATAGTGGTGAACAATACTTCTTTCAAATTCAGTTCAGCCTGCAGCGCCACGTAGCCCGCGCTGGCTGTGGTCTGGCTGCTTTGCGTTTCTCCGTTGATGTCGGTAACATCTGCGGTGATGGTGTAATTGAAAACGGGCAAATCGTCTTTTGAAACCGAGAGGTCGGGAATCGCCTGGAAGGTGATTTTGAAATTACCGCTGGCATCGGTGGCGGTAATGCCGCTTGTGATTTCCATGCTTTCGCTGGGGTGCGGAGGCCAAATGCTTTTATGGTAATACCCGTCCCAAAACGGGAAGATGGCCTGGCGCTTCACGCGATACTGCACCTGCGCATCCGAGAGATTTGCGCCCGCATAGCTCACGGCTGAGCCTTCCACCGTCACGGAATCATGCAGCCGGAAACTGCCGGTAACCGGTTTGAACGTGACCTCAAACTTCGGTCGCTTGTAATCCTCCACGCTGAAATATTTGCTGCCCGTTTCTGTCCAGAGCGTGAAGCTGCCGTTGAGCAATCCCTGCGGCAGGGTGAACGTTCCGTGGAATGTTCCGAAATCATTCGTGGTCAGTTTCAGTTCGGCAACCTTCTGAGAGTTGACGTCTTTCAACTCAACCGTCTGGGTAAAATTTTTTCTGATTTCATTTGCTTCTCCGTTTGTCTGAATCACCAGCCCTTTGAAATACACGATTTGTCCGGGGCGGTAAATCGCGCGGTCGAGGAAAAAAAAAGTCTTGGTGTACCACTTTTCCTTTTGTTCCGGTTCGCGGTAGGTATAGAAGGAATTGTCATCAAACAGATAATCGTCTTTGTAAATGAGTTCAATCCGAACCGTTTCATACCGCCCGGATGAGGGGATGCGAAAATAGCCGTCCTTGTTTGTCTTGTAGCTGCCGGCTTTTCTGAAATCGTACCGTCTTGAATGGTAATTGTAGTCCTGGATGTAAGCCTGCACGTCAACGCCTGCAAGCGGCTTGCCGGAGGTTCTGTCACTCACATAAAAATCGAGCGAGTTGTCTGCGTTTCTGCGCGAAAGGTAGCTGAGATTGGAAACGGAAGTCTGTGTAACAGCCACCCCGCCATCAACCGTATTGAATTGCTCCGTATCGGAAACAAGCAGATAATACTTTCCCAACGCCAGTGCGGGGATTTTGATTTCGGCTCTGTGTGAATTGAAATCTCTGGCATCCGGCAAGACCAGCGACCACTGCTGAACGAGATTTCTGCCGAGGAGATACTTTACCCGTTCTTCCCAGTTCATGTTGTCCATTTTTTCTTGCTCTTCCTTTGTCACCTTCACCGCGCGCAGCCATACATTCTTCAGATTCTGATAGTGCAGCAATGTTCTGAACGGAGTTCCCGGAACATTCACCTGCTCCGCTTGCAGGCTCAGTGACTTTTGCGTGATTTGCTCCTGCAAAGCGCGGCAGTTGTTTGCTCCCAGCGTATTCGGATGGCGTCTGATTACCTCTTCGCATTTCTCATAAGCCGCTTTTCTGAGCCAGCGGAACTTTTGTGTTGCTTCGCCTTCATACTTGCTTCCCTGACCGAAGAGGTGCTGTGCAATGGCATAACCCGCGCGGGAGGAGATGGTGTCAGCGGAGTATGTTGATTCCAGCGAATGCAGTGAAGCCACGTAGAGGCTGTCTTTTAAATCATTGACGGAATGGCGGTGCACAAACTTCAGCCGGATGAGGTCGTTGTCAAACAGCGGCAGCCTGTTGTTTTGCTGCAGATGAAATGCAAGCAGTTCTTGAAGAATCCTCAATGCCTGGAATTCAAACGAAAGCGAATCGCTGCTTTCGATTTTCAGCCTGACGAATCGCACCGCATCATCAAAATAATCTTTCTCCCGGAGCGTAAACTGATAGGCGGGCTTCGTCAATCCCGATTCCGAATTCATGAAAAACTCCAGTGAGCGGTGAGCGAGAAAGTCATAGAGCGTAGGTCGGAAAATCTTTGAGCCTTCCGCCCTCACCAGCACGGAATCAAAAATTCCCAGCGGTGTGCGCCTGAGGCTGTCCGCATCTTGAAGTGACGCGAAATACAGCCCGGAAGTTTTGCTCACAAACTTTGCGGCATCCCATGTGCGGATGTCGTCAGGGAGGAAGCCTGCTGTTTCCGTACGGCTTTGAATCTGCCAGCGGTGAACCTGATAATACCGCCAATAAATGCTGGCGATGATGGATTGCAGCACCGGCTGTGCCGGATACTCAATGTGCGGAAGCTCTTTCTCCAGTTGAATGATGCTGTTTATCTGGGCTTCTTCCCTGTAGGAATATTCGCTGCCCGTTTTGTAAATGAGCGCCTTGATGATTTGGGCATGGTTTTTTTCCTGCAGCGCCCGCTGGTAAATCTTTTCAATGAAAGGCAAGGCGGATTTGGGCAATCCGAGATGGAGAAGAGAATCAATGCGTTTCCAATCCTTGTCGTAGGGGTTTCCAACCGGATAATTTAATGGCGGCAATGGTTTCAGTTCTTCTTGTTTCATGAGGCTGATAGCAAGGGCAATGCCGGTGGTGAACAGCAGCAAAGGAAGGAAATATCGTTTCATAAGAATGAAGCTTGTTTTATCAAAAAGGGGATGGATGCAAAATAATTCGAGTAAAAGATGCACAGTTATTTTTCATTCCATAAATGCTGTTAAACGAACGGTCAATGATTTAATGTGCAGTATCCCTGGGCTTAAGACCTTCGAAAAGTGTCCGGGCGCTGCTCTCTAGTAATCTTTCAAAATGTTCACTACGCTATTTTCGGGAGTTACCTTCACGGTGATGATTCCGAGCGTGCGGGCGCTTTTCAGATGTTCGCCCGTGTCATCAAGGTAAAGCGTTTCTTCAGGCACCAGTGCATTTTCACGCAGCACTAATTCAAATATGCGGACGTCAGGCTTGCGTAATCCGACAAGATGCGAGTAGTAGGTTTTGTGAAAATAGGTATCAAAAGAAGGAGTTCCATGCGCTTTCTGCAGGTATCGGGAACAGGCGTCATAATGTATGACGTTAGTATTGCTCAGCAGGATAGTTTTATACCGCTGCTTCATTTTTTCCAGCAGGCGAATTCTTTCTTCCGGTATTTCTCCCAGCATAGCAAACATACACTCGTCAATCATGGTATCATCCATTGAGATATTCAGGGCAGCTCTCAATTGGTTTCTGAAATCAGAGGCGGTGATTCTTCCGGTTTCCAGTTCATGAAACAAGCGGTGCTGATAGATATTTTGTTCGCTGTAGCCATTGAGATATGGCGCAAACGCGTTCAGGCTGCGCTCAGGCTCAATGTCAATAATGACTCCTCCGAGGTCGAAAATGATGTTTTTGACGGGCAAGGAAAAGCTCTGAAAGTTAAGTGGGCCTGGCAGGGGTCGAACCTGCGACCAACGGATTATGAGTCCGCTGCTCTAACCTCTGAGCTACAAGCCCTGAAATCGGGATAACAAAATTATGGATTTGAATGATAAAGGTATGTCGAAGACGAAATCAATTCATCTTCAGCGGAGCTATCAGCTTGAATTCGGGGATGATGACCTTGAACATCTTACCATCCTCGAGACGCTGCATCAGGTAATCGCCAGACATTTTTCCCATTTCGCTTTTAAGGCTGCATCCGGACACATACTGGTGCTGTTCACCGGGCTTCAGCGTAGGCTGCTTCCCCACCACGCCCACCCCTTCCACTTCTTTAAATTCACCGATGGAGTCAAAAATATTCCAATGTCTTTTAAGCAATTTAACGGTGTAAGGACTATTATTTTCAATGGTGATGCGGTAGGCAAACATAAATTCCCAGTTGATGGGTGTAGAATAATCGTTCTGATAATAAGCCTCAACGGAAATTTTGACGCCTTGAGTCGTATGGGTAACCATATTTTTGTTATACGCCCGCATACCAAAAAGGTTAGTATTCATTGTTCAAGAAATTTGCCAATTATTAACCGGGCTTCCTTCACTGCCTTATCCAAATCATCATTCACGATTACATGGTCGAAGCAGTTCTCAAAAGACAATTCGTAACTCACCCTCTCGAGGCGTTTTGCCAGACTTTGCTCATCTTCAGAGTTTCTGCGCTTTAATCTTTCCCGGAGCGCTTCCAAGCTGGGCGGTTTCACGAAAATAGCCAGCGCTTTGTTTCCGAACTTGTTCTTTATATTGAGCGCACCTTTCACGTCAATATCAAAGACAACGGCTTTTCCCTGGCGGGCAATCCGCTCCACCTCGCTTGAAAGCGTACCGTAGAAAATTCCGGGATACACCTCTTCCCATTCGATGAACTCTCCATTTTCTATTTTCTTTTTGAATTGCTCTTCGGTGAGGAAATAGTAGTGCTTCCCATTCGTTTCATTCGGCCGTTTTTTGCGGGTGCAGGCGGAAACAGAAAATGCAAGCCTGCTGTCAGCCTCAAGCAAACGATGGACGATGGTAGTTTTACCGGCTCCGGATGGAGCGGTGAAAATGATGAGCTTTGCGTCATCAACCATATTCAGGCATGATGTTTAAAGAACATTATTCACCTGCTCCTTTATTTTTTCGAGCTCCTCTTTCATCTCAACCACCAGCTTTTGAAGGGGTGCGTCATTGGCTTTTGCCCCGAGGGTATTAATCTCTCTGCCTATTTCCTGGGTGATGAATGACAGTTTTTTGCCCTTGGAAATTTCCTTGTCGGCAATCACTTCAAGGAAATAGCTGCAATGGCTTTCGAGCCGCACTAACTCTTCGGTGATATCAAGACGCTCGGCATAAAAAATCAATTCCTGCTCGAGGCGCATTTCATCAGAATTAACGGGCCTCAGTTCGTTCAGCTTTTGCCTGAGTCGTTCCCTGATTTGAGCTTTTCTGGTCCCTTCGGTTTTTTTTATTTCGCTGCTGATTTTTTGAATCCGCGCGATGCGCTTTATCATTTCGCGCTGCAATTCATTTCCTTCCTTAATTCGGAAATCATCCAGCATGGCGACAGTTTTGTCAATTGCCTTTTCCAGGGCAGCATACTCCTTTGAGCTTAACTGTTCACCGGATGCCGTCAACACATCAGGAATGCGCATGACGATATCAAGAAGATTCCCCGCGGGTATATTCATGTCATCAGCAAGCGATTCAAGCTCCGAATAGTATTTTTTAAAAGCATTCCTGTTGATGGAATAAAGAGCTTTTTCGCCTGACTGAAGCTCAATCACCAGTTCGGCTTTTCCGCGAATTAATTTTTCGGAAAGCAGGGAGCGCAAATCAATTTCCCTTTCTCTCAGCAAAGCAGGTATCTTCAAGTTAAGGTCGAGAAATTTGCTATTCAGCGAGCGGAGTTCTGCAGAAAAATTTTTACCGTTAATCATGATGGTGCATTTACCGAAGCCTGTCATCGAGCGGAGCATGTAAAATTTTTGTGTGAAAATAGGAATTCGCTACAGTTTACGGTTTACGGTTGAAGCTTTGAGTTCGCGGTAAATTAATTTCAAACTTCTGGCTGCTGCTCACTAAATACACTCCCGAAAATATGAGCGCTGACGCCAGCACCTTCACCCAGGTCAACTCATCCTTTCCGAATGCCAGGGCAATAGCGGAAGCAATCACCGGCTGCGAATAGATGTAAATGCCCACCAAGGAAGGGTCCACTTTATTGAGCGCAGACACATTCAGAAGGTAGGCAAAGAAAGTGGCCCCCAGGACCACATACGCCACGCACAACCACGCAGGGAACGGCATCTGCCAATGAATTTCCCGGAATTCATTCCATCCTGCCGGGATGACGAAAATCAAACCAAACATAAAGACCCATTTCACTATTGTAAGGGCATTGTATTTTCCCATCAGGGGTTTTGCAAGCACCAGAAACACCGCATACGAACTGGCATTTATCAGGACGAAAATGTCTCCGAGAAAACTGTTTGAATTCAGCGTGAAATGTTTTCCCCAATAAATGACAACAGCAGCCCCGCCTGCAGCCAGCAGCACTCCCGTAAGTTTTTCAAACGTAAACTTCTCCACCCGGCTGAAGACGGCAATCAACAGCACGCTGATGGGCGCTGTAATCATCATCAGGGAAGCATTGATGGGCGTGGTGAGGTCGAGCCCTTTGAGGAACAAAAGCTGGTTGAGCGCCACTCCGAAGAAAGCGCACAAAAAAAGCCTTAGGAAATCCTTGCGCTGCACTTTCTCCTTCACCCAAAGGGAATGCACAATAAAAAACAAAACCGCAGCGCAAAGCACACGCAAAAGGACAAAGCCGTAAGGCTTGATATGAACAGGCATCACTTCCTTGGCGATAGTGTAATTAGCCCCGTAGATAAGATTAACCGTGATAAGGATAAGATGGACTTTCCACATGATTCCGGCAAAGGTACAAACCGTTTACATCGCTCCGGGTGATGGAAGGAGGGCTTGGCATCATTCAGAAATCGGTACTGAACGAGAAGTAGAACCGGGGCGACTCAGTTTTGATGCCGCTGTCATTGCCCCAGGCAATATCGAGCCGGACAAAATAGCCGAACAGCGAAGTGCGCATCCCCACCCCATAGCCGAACACGATGGGATTTTTGAAATACTCCACGGTGACCGTCACGGGGTCGCGCCCGATAACATCGGTAAACAGCGGATTTTCTTTATTCCACGGATTGAAACCCTCCCATGCCGTTCCGATGTCAGTAAATCCGAGCACCTGGAAGTTTCTGATAAACTCTGACTTAATGGTGGTATTGCTGAGGTAGGCGAACACCGGAATGCGCAACTCGGAGTTAAACACCACAAAGCTGTTGCCGTTGCGTACATTTTGCTTGAATCCCCGCAGGTTGGTGGCAAGCGCCTGGAAGGCGTAATTATTGTTTTCGGATATGGGGGTGCTTCGGTCAAATTCGGGGGCTATCCAACTGTCAACGCCTCCGAGGTAATAAATAAGCTTCTGCGTGCCGATGGAGGAACTCCATGCGATACGGTTTGCCCACACTATATTCTTATGCACTTTTTGATAGTACCTGAAATCAAAACCGAATACGGCAAGGTAGGCGTCATTCAAGCCGGGCAGTTTCAGGTCGAGATTATTGAAAATGGTTTTATTCTCAAAAGGGATTTGCTTGTGGAGCTCCATGAAAATCTTAAAGCGGATGCCGTTCAACAGGTTCAGACCGATACTCACCGTGTTGTCATGCACATATTCCGCTTTGGTAAACAGCCAGCTTTCGGCATGAGAAGGGAGATTGTGGCTAAAATCTTCTTTCGAGAGGAAAATATAATTGTCATGCCGGAAGGCAAGATACCAGCGGATGCTTTTAATCACGTCAAAAGGAAAATTCATCCTGTATTCGAAATAGTTGGTTTTGATTTTTGATTCAACCGTGTTGTCAGGAGGAGCGAAAATCGGAGTATTGGTGAAAGGAACGACATCGTTGAAAATCTGGCGGTCAACTTTGCGGTAGTATAGCAGCTTTTTGTCAACCTTCTTCTTCAGATTTTCAAAAGCGATGAAATCCTCCGAGCCGTTGAAATCATAAGGAAAGCGAAAGCCGCCCGTGATGCGGTAGTCTTCAAACAAATCACTGATGCCGAGGTTGATGGTCATGCTTAGCGGTGGGCTAGTGTAAACCGGTACGCCCGGAGTGAATTTCTGATACTGCGTCATGATGATGCCGTTGTCAAGAAACTGTGTGACAACATAATCGGTTGAAAACCGAACCCTGTAGGGGCGCACTCGGGTGAGCTTGAAAACCGGCTGGGACTCTTCAGCTTCTTCGTAATCGAGATATTCAGCCACGTTAATTTCCGGAGAGGTGTTAAAGTCGCTTTGAAAGAACAGTTCTTCCTGTTCCTTCAGGGTGTCAGACAATTCTCCCCTATCCAAGCGGAGCTGCACACCTTCCCGCTCTTTCTCCAGCAATTTTTGCCGGTTGATTTGCCCTTGCCTGAAATTTTGATAGAAGGTGTTCTCCAGCGAGGTTTTATTGAACGAGGAGTCATTCAAATCGGTCACAAAAAACTCAAACTTCGAATTCAGCAGGTGCATGTCAACCGATTTCCTTGCTTTCCCGCTTATATCGTGCTCAATGATATTGGTAAAAAAATCGGTGATGGGAAAAGTGTGAGCCGTATCTTTATAAACCTCCAGCACTCGCACCGAGTCAAGTTTTGCGCGTGCTTTTTCGCTGAGGGAATCCAGTTTCCAAACCGGATTGGCAACAATGGAATCCTGAAAATAATAGACGGTATCATAGCCTGAAAAAATAGATTCAAAGTAGCCGGCATAGCGGTTTCTTATGCCGCTGTCATCGGAAAGAAATGCAAACAAGCTATCGTTCAACTGCAGGGGTTGCGATTCGGAATAAAACGGAGTGGAAGTTACTTTCACCAATTCGTTTGAACGCGTGCCGAGATTATAAAAGTAAAGGTCGAAATTATTGCCGGGTAAAATCGTATCGAGCCGTTGTTCATTCAATTCACTGGTGAGCCGGTTTGACAAAAAAATGATTCCGCGCCTGTTCCCGATTTTGACAAATCCCGTTTCGATATCGTCATAATAGTCATTGGTAAGCTGCTCCACCAGGGTGGTGGGGATGTAATAAGTGTAGATGTCGCTTTGCCCGCGGTTGGAGGCTGACATGACCAGCAGGCGCGGGTCATCGGTGAAGGCGAAGCTGTGTATCTGCTGAAATTTTGTGATGGGCTGCTTCATCTTGTCCCCGGTATCAATATTATATAAGAGCAGGAATAAGTTGTCGCGCTTTTCGTAAATCACAGCCAATGTTTTTCCGTCAGGCGACCACGCCATCAGCGGATAGTGATAATCCGTCACGAGCGTGATGGTTTTCATTCCGCCCTTCATCACTCTTTTTGATTTGCCTGTTTTGAAATCGTGCAGCCTGACTTTATACCTGCCGGAGTTGTTGGCAGCGTAAGCAAAATGCCTGCCGTCAGCACTCAGCTTCACTTCATAGAGGGGATATTTTTTTTGCCTCCTCACCGGAATGTGGTTGGTGTCCACCGGAAGGCTGCGTGAATTTTTCTCCTGCATGTAATGATTGTAGTAATAGTCATACCATTCAGCCAGAACGGATTTCACCGAGCCGCCCAGCACAAACAGAAATCCGCTTTCCACACTGCGGTTTATCCGCGTGAGGTAAAGCAGGTTGGGAACGGCTGATTTGCCGTATTTCTCTTCTACATAATGCCATAAAGCGTGCCCGGCAAACTTCGCTTCCTCCCCGGTGAGCTTGTTGAACTTGCGGTATTTTCCTGTCAGGATTCCGTCACGCAGCTTGTTGTCTAATTCGGTGTTCCAGTCAACACCAACATATTCCGCCAGCCCGTCAGTGAACCAGGCGGGAAGGTTCAGCAGGACGGCATTCTGCAAAATTTCCTGAAGGTTGCCGCCAAAAACGATGTGGTTGATAAAGATTTGCGCGATGCCCTGCCTTATTTGTTTTTCAAGATGCTGATGGTTGCCGTCAAAGTAAACAAACATCTTGTTTTCAATTACTTTGGTTAGCCCGCCCGGATTGGGTAGCTCGAGCTGCTGCCCGATGTTGGTTTGGTTCAGGTCGGAAAGGTCGTTGTACACCAGGATTTCAATGCGCTTATTGATTTTGTATTCCAGCAGTTCTTCCACCCGGGACACTTCCTTTTCCGCAAACTGAATCACGAACTTGCCTATATCTTGCCCGCCCAGGTAAAAGTAAGTGACGAACTTATCAGTTTCGTAATATGACCACTCGAAATGCTTGTACTGAACGCGATTTTGCCCAAAGGTGGTTTGCGTACCCTGTGAGAATGCCGATGTTGGAAGGAAAGCCAGACCGAAGAGAAGATATATCACCCGTTGCATCATGGGATATAAAGAGCTTATAGATAGCTTTGCCAGATGTTTTTTGAAATTAAGAATTAAAACGCATTTTGAATGATGACGCGTATTGCCGTTTTTGTTTTCAATATATTTCAGGAAAATACTTACATCTTATACGATGAAACCGGAGAATGTGTCATCATTGACCCCGGATGTTCTGACAAAAGTGAGCAAAATGAATTGATTGAATTTATTGGTTCGCAAAAACTCATTCCCGTCAAACTTATTAACACGCATTGTCATGTTGACCATATCATGGGCAATGCTTTCGTGCATGAAAAGTTCGGATTGAAGCCGGTGATGCACCGCGAGGAAGTGCAGGTACTTCAGGCAGCCGCGCTATACGGAGGAATGTTCGGAGTGAAGGTTACGCCCTCACCCCTGCCCGATGAGTATGTTGAAGATGGCGATAAAGTGGTTTTCGGAAAAACGGAAATGGAAGTGCTGTACACGCCCGGTCATTCGCCCGGTGAAGTGTGCCTCTTTTGCCGCAAGGAAAAAATTCTAATTGCCGGAGATGTGCTCTTTCAAATGAGCATCGGCAGGAGTGATTTGCCCGGAGGCAATTATGAAACGTTGATTAGCAGCATCAAACAAAAACTATTGCCGCTGGGGGATGACGTGCGGGTGTATCCCGGTCACGGACCGGAAACTACGATTGGCTTTGAGAAAAGGAATAATCCCTTTCTTGCATGAATCAGAGCGCTTTGCTGAGGTTCACTTTTAAATCCGGCAGGCGGAAGGAAATTATTTTGGAAGGGTTCCCCCAATGAGTGTACGTGCCTTTGACAAAGGGAAAAGCCATAAACCGAGCGTGCCATCCGGTCAACATACCACAGTTCTTTCACCCCGCAGCATTCATAAACGGGGCGCTTCAACACCCGCGTCATGCATAGCGTTGCTTTTACTTAAAATTTCAACGACCAAATCAGGCACTTTTGAATTTATCCTTTATACAACGGAAACGCCCTTGCGAATTCTTTCACCTCATGATGGATGGCAGCAATCCGTTTTTCATCTTCCGGATTATGAATCAGCCGGTCAATCCAGTCCACGATTTTCAGCATGTCATTTTCTTTCATGCCGCGGGTGGTAACGGCAGCCGTGCCAATCCTCATTCCTGAAGTGACCATCGGAGCCTTGTCGTCAAAAGGCACCATGTTTTTGTTAACAGTGATGCCTGCTTTGCCCAATGTATCCTCTGCCATTTTACCGGTTATTTTTTTTGAGCGAAGGTCAATCAGCATCAGGTGGTTGTCGGTTCCTCCTGAAATCACTTTGTATCCCCGCCTCACAAATTCATCCGCCATCACCCTGGCATTCTTCATCACCTGCGTGATGTAAACTTTGTATTCGGGCGTGAGCGCTTCGTAGAAGGCAACGGCTTTAGCGGCAATCACATGTTCCAGAGGACCGCCTTGCGTGCCGGGAAATACGCCTGAATCAATCACCGATGACATCATGCGGATTTCGCCTTTAGGATTTTTCAAACCCATCGGATTCGGATAATCTTTTCCAATAAGGATAATCCCGCCCCGGGGACCACGCAGTGTTTTATGAGTGGTGGAAGTGACGACATGGCAATGTTCCATCGGGCTGTTCAGCAATCCGCAGGCAATCAACCCTGCCGGATGGGCGATGTCAGCCATCAAAAACGCTCCCACCTTGTCTGCGATAATTCTGAAACGCTTATAATCCCAGTCGCGTGAATAGGCGGATGCGCCACAGATGATAAGCTGCGGGCGTTCTTTTTTTGCAATTTCTTCCACTTTATCCATATTGATGGTGCCGGTTTCCTCATCAACACCATAA
>DATLYB010000409.1:0-4199 GCA_035575215.1 Chitinophagales bacterium | reverse complement strand
GCTATGAATTCCGGAAGGAAGATATTCGCAACGGGCTTCTCACTCCACATTTTTAGCCGCATTGTTGAAAAATCATGGCAGAATGGTGACTAAAGTCATTGGGAAGCTCATAACCACATTCCATTTTTGTTATGCAGGTTGCAGGACATTTGGATAGTCAGAAGGGGCTATTCAAAGCAGAAAGGCGAGACTCCAGGAGTCGCGCCTTTTCTGTTTTATGTGACAGATGAAGCTACCGGGCAAACAGCCTAAACGTTCTGAATTTTTCAAAAGCATCCAGAAAAAAAACCGCTTATTCCTTCGACCGGGAGGGAAAGAAAATAAGGAAGAGCAAAAAAATGACCGACAAGATCGAACTGACAACGGCTAACAAAAAAGAATAGATTTTTTTCATGCGGAAGGGTTTTTTCAGATTTTAAGGAACATAAACTGATGACAGGCAAAATTACCATAAGGTTGCATAATTATATTATTACTGGAGTTTCCTCAAAAATCGCCTACTAAGTAAATCAAATCCAAGTCCAGCTAAGCTTCATAGATTGAGCAAGTGATAGGGTTCAATTTACCCTACACCCGATTTTTTCTTGTTTAAAAGATTAGTTTTTCTTTTCTTAGCTTTAAAAGCAAAAGCATGATGGTTAGCCAGCAATTTTATTTCTATTACTATTTCCTTCAAACCCGCACGGGACGTGAGGAAGAATTGCTATGCTGACCGAACAATAAAAAAGCAATTCAGAAAAGTCCCGGTTGAATCCGGGACTTTTCTTTTTAAGACAGACGCAATGAGCCGAAAGAAGAAAATCAAAGTTGCTATCCGGGGCATTGCCACCGGCTTCCATGACGTGGCGGCACCAACCTATTTCCACGAGCCAATTGACATTATTGTATGCCTCTCATTTCATACGCTTTGCGAAAAGCTGAAGCACCGGGAAGCTGACTTTGCCGTGATGGCAATTGAAACGCACAAAAAGAATTACAACAACGCTATTGAAAAGTGAGAAACCTGAACATTCTGGAAAAATACAAAAAAGAGACAATCAAATTCTAAGATGATTACAAACAACAGGCGAAGCGGTCTGATTCCTTCCGTTGGAAAACAACGCGAGTCTGAAGACTTAATTTTTAAAAAATGATACAACCGGCAAACAGAATCGCTGAGGTAGAGGAATATTACTTCTCCAAAAAACTTGCTGAGATAAGAGGGCTTGATTCACCTGGATTTCCGGTAATCAATCTCGGCATAGGCAGTCCCGACCTTGCGCCTTCAGACAAGGCAGTGAAAGCGTTGATTGACACCGCAAAAAAACCAGATAGCCACGGCTATCAGAGTTACAAGGGCATTCCGCAGCTCAGAAAGGCGATTGCCGGCTTCAGCAAAAGGATTTACAATATCACCCTCGATCCCGAAACGATGATTCTCCCGCTGATGGGCTCGAAGGAAGGCATCGTGCACATCACGCTGGCGTTTGTCAATGAATGCGATGAAGCGCTGATTCCCAATCCCGGTTATCCAACCTATTCTTCAGCGGCAAGGCTGGCGGGGGCAAGGCTGGTCACTTATGAGTTGAAGGAAGAGCTGGATTGGGGTGTGGATACGGATGCTCTGAGAAAAAAAGATTTGTCGCGGGTGAAGGTGATGTGGGTGAATTTCCCTCACATGCCCACCGGACGCGTTGCAACACGCAACGAATTGAAAGCATTGGTTGACCTTGCAAGAGAAAAAAATTTTCTTATTATCAATGACAACCCCTATAGTCTGATTTTGAATGACTGTCCTCTCAGCATTCTGAACATCGAAGGAGCGGAGGACGTAGCACTCGAACTGAATTCGCTCAGCAAGTCGCATAACATGGCGGGATGGCGCGTGGGATGGGTGGCGGGGAAGAAAGAATACATGGATGCGATTCTTCGCGTAAAAAGCAACATGGATTCGGGGATGTTTCTTGGAATACAACAGGCTGCCGCAGAAGCGCTGCAAAACGGAAACGGCTGGTTTAACCGCCAGAATGAAATTTATTCCAAAAGAAAAGCCGTTGCCTGCAAGATACTGAACGAACTATGCTGCACCTATTCACCCAATCAATCAGGATTGTTTGTTTGGGCGAAAGCTCCGGATGCCGTTCCTGACGTTGAGCAATGGCTGGATGAGCTGCTCCACGGCACCAACGTATTCATCACACCGGGATTCATTTTCGGTGATGCGGGAAAAAGGTTCATCCGCCTTTCTCTGTGCAGCCCCGTTGAAAAAATGGAGGAGGCGCTTGTAAGAATTAAGAAGTTTAAAATCTGAAGTGTTAAAAATGAAAGTGACAATTGTCGGTGTCGGTTTAATTGGAGGTTCCATCGGGCTTGATTTGCGAAAAGCGCGAATGGCAACGGAGCTGATTGGAGTGGATAATAATGTAAAAAACGGTTTAACAGCTCTCAAGCTTGGCTTGGTTGACACGATGCTTCCGCTTGAAAAAGCGCTTTCAAAAAGTAATGTTGTGATTCTTTCCATCCCCGTGAATTCACTGCAGACAATCCTGCCTGCCGTACTGGATGCGATTAATGATAAGACGATTGTGATTGACACAGGCTCCACCAAGAGTCAGATTTGCAAAGCCGTCACCCATCATCCGAAGCGGGCTCAATTTGTTGCAGCGCATCCCATTGCCGGAACGGAGAATTCAGGTCCGGAAGCCGCATTGCAGGGCTTGTTCCGCGGGAAAAAGAATATCATCTGCGAAAAAGAAAAATCTTCCCGCCACGCCTTGCAGGTTGCAAAGAAAATTTTTGACGCGCTGGGGATGAAAACAGTTTACATGGAGCCGAAAAAGCATGACCGGCACGTAGCCTATGTCTCACACCTGTCGCATGTCAGTTCATTCCTGCTCGGACAAACCGTTCTGGATATTGAAAAAGATGAGAAGAACATTTTCAACCTTGCGGGAAGCGGTTTTTCATCCACGGTTCGGCTGGCGAAAAGCTCGCCCGGCATGTGGGGTCCCATTTTTGAACAGAATCAGGAATATCTCAGTCAGGCTTTGATGGAATACATCATGCACCTGCAGCGGTTTCACTATCATCTGATGAAGCGGAACACGAAAGAGCTGCTGCATATCATGAACCGGGCGAATGAAATCCGCAGGGTGCTGGATGGAATTGTGCTGAAGGGGCAAAAAGCAAAAGGCGCCAGCCGAAAACGTTATTACCAAGCCCAATAACCAATTTCCGATAACCAATAAAACCAGACATGAGACACGAATTGCAAATCGAGCCAATCGCCAGCTGGCTGAACGTAACCAAGCCGCTGCTTATCAGCGGTCCGTGCAGCGCAGAAAGCGAAGCTCAGATGGTGAACACGGCAAAGCAGCTTGCTGCGCTGAAAAAAATTCATGCGTTGCGCGCAGGCATCTGGAAGCCGCGCACCCGCCCCGACCAGTTTGAGGGAGCGGGGCACATCGGGCTGCAATGGCTCATCACTGCAAAAAAAGAAACCGGACTGCCGGTAACCACCGAGGTGGCAAATGCCGCTCATGTTGAAGCGTGCCTGAAAGCCGGGGTTGACTTTTTGTGGGTGGGCGCCCGCACCACCGTGAATCCCTTTTCCGTGCAGGAGATTGCGAATGCGCTGAAGGGTGTGGATATTCCGGTGATGGTAAAAAATCCGGTGAATCCAGATTTGGAATTATGGATTGGCGCACTGGAACGTCTGAACAGAGCCGGCATCAAAAAGATGGTGGCGATTCACCGGGGATTTTCGTCATTTGATAAAAATAGTCCTTTCCGCAACGTTCCTATGTGGGATATTCCTATCGAGCTGAAGGTGCGCCATCCCGAATTGGAAATCATCTGCGACCCCAGCCACATCTGCGGGCAGCGCGGGCTGATACCCTTCATCGCGCAGAAAGCGCTCGACCTCGACATGTCAGGGCTGATGATTGAAAGCCACATCCACCCGGCAGCCGCCATGAGCGATGCGGCTCAGCAGCTTACGCCCGCTGCGCTGGGAAAAATCCTGGATGAGCTGATTGTGAGGAGCCCCTCCTCCGCCAGTAAAAAATTCAAAGACACGCTCACCTCCCTTCGCGAGCAGATTGACCAACTCGATGACGAAATCATGCATGCCCTCGCGGCACGAATGAAAATCTCCGAGCAAATCGGGCAATACAAACGCGATAACAACGTCACCATCCTTCAGGTGAACCGCTGGGAGG
>DATLYB010000408.1:0-5271 GCA_035575215.1 Chitinophagales bacterium | reverse complement strand
CAGGGGCACCGCATAAAGAGCAATGGCGCTTTCGAGATTCTTTTCCGCATTTTCCGCGTTTTCAATTGCTCGTTGATAATCTTCGAAATGATAGCACAACATCAGCTTGTTCACGTACATGTAGTAAATCGCTGTGCCTTGTCTGAGCTCGCGGTGCACTTGCAGCATTTTCCTTTCGTCATACACCTCGCCCATGAGGAAACGCGGGTCTTCATTTTTTCCCATGAAATTCAATACCGCCTGCTGGAATAAGTCATTGAACAGGAGGGCTGCCTTATGCTCAAGGCTTCTCATCACGCTGCTGTATTTGTTAATCTCGCTGTTCACCTCTTTCAGGTTCACTCCAGCGAAATAAAGATGGCTGCAGTAGTTGTGAGCGATAAATCCGGCAAATTCAAAATCACCCGTTTCCAAACCGCTGCGGTATCCTTCCAGCATCGGCTCAAACGTATTCCGGAGCGGCTCTTTCCAGTGAGTGACGAAATCACTCACTCCCAGATGCACGCGTGTTTTGTAGAAGCGGATGTTGAGTTTTTGAACAAGCCGCATGGCTAAATTGCCGAAGCGGTAGCCCTTGTCAATATCTCCAAGCACTCCGCACAATATCATTCCGTAAAGGGCAAAGGCATAGGCAGATTCTTCCGTGTTGCCATACTTCACTGACATGCGCGTTGCCTTCAGCACCAGCAGCGGCAGCAGGGAGGGCATTGCCAGGTAAGAGGCTGAGTTAATTCTGGCCATGATGCGCATCACGGCTCTGTATGCCGGGTCAGACATCAGGGGAAGGTTCTCAAGGTCTTCAGGTTTTTTTCCTGCCAGCAGCCATTGTGTGCGCAGCAAGGAAAACAGGATGTCTCCTTTGCCGGGATTAGGTGGAAACTTTGCTCCCAGCAGGCGCAGCACTTCCAATGCCTGCTGCACGGCTTCGAGCATCTTATCCTGCGAAATGCTGGCGCTAATCATCACTTCATATACTTTTAGCTTGTCAAGCAGGGATTGTGCATTACGCAGCGCTTCATCGGCAAGTCTTCTCATTGAAAAAAAATCAGTGACGACGTAGGAAGCTTCCGTAGCTTCATTATATAAAGACAGCGTCAAATCATAATGATGCTCCCAGGAGGAGTTCCCTAACAGCCTGATGCCCGTTTCGAAATAGCGGAGAGCCGACTGGAACGCCACCGATGCCATTGCCTTCTTTCCCGCTGAAAGATTAAGCCGTGCCAGGAGGGCTTTTTCTGCCGGAGATTCAATCAGGTCCATAGCTGTGTTCAAATGGCTGATGATATTGAACACCTCATCGTCCATTGCCTCCTCCGGTGTATTATCAAGCAGAAGGCGTCCGATTTTAAGATGCACCGTTTTTCTGTACCGCTCATCAATAAGGGAGTAGGCAGCTTGCTGCACCCGGTCATGCAGAAACTCATAAAAAACGGAACCGGGCAAGTCACCGGCATAATTGTAATCGGCATTCAGAGGCACAAGCAACCCTTCGGCAAGCGCGGGCAGCAATTCACAAGAAACTTCAGCGGGTGTCTTTTCACACACCACCGCTAATGTTTTCAAATCAAAGCGGCTGCCAATGCAGGCGGCAAGCATCAGCGTTTGCTGCACCGGGTTTCCCAGCTTTTGAATTTTACCTGCCATCAGTTCCACCACGTTTTCAGTGATGTTTTGTTGTTTGATTTTCTCAATTTCCCATGCCCATTGTTTTGCATTGCCATCGAAATACAGCAACTGCTCCTGGTACAGCGTTTTGAGGAATTGATTCAGAAAGAAGGGATTGCCGTTGGTTTTCTGCCCGGAGAGAAGAGCCAGTGATTTTGTTTTTTCCGCGCTGGCGCTCAGGCTGTCGGCTAAAAGATGGTTGATATCGGTTAGTGAAAGCGGCTCAAGAATGATGGTATGGAGAACAGCCGGAGACTTTCTGATTTTTTCCAGTGTAATCGTCAGCGGATGCGTGGCGCTTACTTCGTTATTCCGGTAAGCCCCAATCAGAAAAAGGTGATGGATGGTAGTGTCACCTGTTATCAATTCGATAAGACGGAGGGAAGCGAGGTCAGACCATTGCAGGTCATCCAGAAAAACTGCCAGCGGGTGAGTCGGGCTGGAAAAAACTTTCACAAATTCAAGAAACACGAGATTGAACCGGTTTTGCGATTCTGCCGGAGGCAGTTCGGGTACCGGCTGCTGCTTTCCGATAATGGATTCTACTTCGGGAATCACCTCAATAATCAGCTGTCCGTTGGGAGCCAGGGCTTCGGTCAGCTTTTTTTTCCACAGGGCAATAGCCTCATCGCTTTCGGTCAGAATTTGCTTTACCAGGTCTTGGAACGCCTGCACTAATGAAAAATAAGGCACGTCACGCTTGTACTGGTCGAATTTTCCCGAAATGAAGTAGCCCCGGTTTTGCAGCACGGGCTTATGGATTTCATACACCAGGGAGGATTTGCCTATTCCCGAATAGCCGGTCACCATGAACACTTCGGCAGCCCCGCGGCTTACGCGGCTGAATGCCTGCAGCATCTCGCTGATTTGGCTTTCCCTGCCGTACAGTTTTTGAGAAACGCGGAACCGTTTTGAGATGTCTTCTTTTCCTAATTCGAACTCCTCTACCTTTCCCGCGCTGTTCAATTTTTCCAGGCATTTTTTAAGGTCCGCTTTGATTCCCGATGCCGTTTGGTAGCGCTCATCCGCTTTTTTAGCCAGCAGTTTCAAAATAATGGCAGATACAGCCGCAGGAATATTTTTATTCAGCAGGTGAGGCGCTGGGGGTATTTGAGCAAGGTGGCAGTAAAGCAGTTGCAGCTTGTCATCATAATCAAAAGGCAGCCTGCCCGTGAAAGTTTCGTAAAGGGTTACGCCTAATGAATAAAAGTCAGTTCGGTAATCCATGGTACAGTTCATCCTGCCGGTTTGCTCAGGCGAGATGTAGGCAAGCGACTGCACGGCATCTTTTGTTTTTTTGATGGCGGCATGTTCCATCTCAAAGCGGTCAGCCGATGAGAAGTCGGCAATCTTTACCGCCAGCCGTCCGGTGTCAATCAAAATGTTGTAAGGGTTGATGCCCTTCAGAACAATGTTGTTTAGGTGGATGCCTTCGAGGGCTTCCGCGAGCTGGATGCCTATTTTCAAAGCCGCTGATAATTCAGGAGTATTCTTTTTAACATAATTCTTCAGCGAGATGAAATTGAAATCTTCATAGACGATGCCGGGTGCCTTATCCAGCGTAATAAGTGCCAGCGGCTGCAGCACGCCCGTGAGCGGAAGCGAACCGGCAAGTTGAAACTCATTTTGAAAGCGGGACACAACTGATGCCGTGGGATATTCGCTGATGAACTGCTTGATGATAACGGGTGTATTGTCGGCTGTTCGCACGGCTCGGTAAAAAAGGCAATGTCCGCTTGCGTAAATTTTTTCAAGCAGTTTGTAGCCGCTCATATCGGCTATAGCATCAGCAGGGGTGGTAACGGACATTGCTTCGCACGGATGCGTTAATAAAAAACTTCTCTACAAGGTAACTATCTTTTTCATTTTAAAAAAGCATTAAATTGTTTTTCTCTCTTTTTTTTTGCGATTCTCAGAAGTATAATGGTTAATGTTTAAAAAATAGCCGGGCGATTTATTGTTTCCACCGTCCGGCTATTCCTGCAATGCCACTCGTTTTTTGCTCATCTGCTCATCACCAAAATCTTCTGTGCATAAGCGTTTTTTTCCGTAATCAATTGCAACAGAAGGTAAGAGCTTCCATGTTCGATTGGAAGGTTCTTTGTGCCTGCGGTCAATACATTTTCGCTTGCCAACTGCTTTCCCGCCACATCATAGATGCTTAGCTGCGCAGGTTCGGCTTTGTCGAATCTGAAAACCACGTTCAGGCTTTGGCCATCGGTATAAGCGTAAAATCCATTATTTTCAACTGGGGCGATATCCGTCACTTTTCCCGAAACGGCAACCAGAACGGTCTTGAGTGCCGAGCAATCGCTGTTGTGAGCGGTGAGCTTCACTTCGTAAATTCCATGAGCTGTATAGATATGTGAAGCTTGTTCGGCAAGCAGCAGCGGTGAGCCGTCACCGAAATCCCATTCGTAAGAGGCAGCGCCTTCGGAAAGATTGCTGAATGAAATTTCTTCTCCTTCCTTCACACTTGAGGTGCTGGCCTCAAAATCAGCCTTCACGGGTGTCGCTCCTTTCACTTCAATATTTTTTTCAAGACGGTAGCCGTATTCATCCCGCAGCACCAGCAGATACTGACCGGGAGTCAGCCCGCTGAATATCTTCGTGCCGTTAAAACCCGCAACCCTGTCAATGATAAAATCATTTTCATCTATGAGCGATAAACTCCATGGCTGGATGCCTGCCTGCCTTACCGTAATGGTACCATCATCTCCGAAGCAGGTCGCATCGCTCACTCCAATTTGAAGGGCTGGGCTGAAACGCAGGATGAACCTGCTATCGTGCGTGCCCGCATCAGCGTAAAAGGTATAGGTGTCATCCGCTCTTAGGTTCTGAGTATGTCCCGTTTCAGTGTCTTCAAGAATTATCGTGACGCTTTCATCCAGCGCATCTATTTTCTTCACTTCAAGGGTGTAATTCCCGGCTGCTCCGGCATCCAGCCCCATAACGATTGATTTATCATCTGTAAGCGGAGCCAGTGATTGGATGGCATACCTGTGCTTCATGTCTTTGGTATAGAGCGCAATGCCGGCATTGCCGTACAGTTTCTTTGCGTCATACATCCTGTCATACCCATGGGTGGCTTCATCCATGAAAGCGATGAGGGTTTCGTTGTAATCATTGGCAGGACCCACCACGCTCATCCACAACCGTTCAATGGGAGCTGTGCGGAAGAACGCGTTGTTTTTGGTGCTGCGCATGGTGTTGCTGAAATTCAAAATGGAAGTTCCTTCATCAATTTTTTCTACGAAGAAGCTTTGTCCGGATGCGATGTGTCCATCGAACTGGAGTTCCGTGTTGGGACCTGCCACCGTTCCGGCAGCATTCCACACGGCATAATCCTGTGAAGTCCAGCCGCTGCCGCCCGAGCCGTCATCATCCCAGAAATACAATGAGCCGGTAATGAGCGCTGCGTTTTGCCTGACGAATTCAAGGGCATTCACCGCTGAGGGGTAGGGATTGCCGACCAGGTTCCATGCTACGCCCGTAGCTGCATTCTTGGTGATTATTACTTTTACTGTTCCGTCATTGGGAAAGCCGGAAAATGTAACCGTTCCCGCACCCTGCGAAACGTAACCCACTCCGGTGTACATTTTCCCG
>DATLYB010000407.1:0-4447 GCA_035575215.1 Chitinophagales bacterium | reverse complement strand
TCCAGCCATGAAAAAGCAAATGAGCGGGCACATCATCAATGTATCGAGCATTGCCTCCGTTGCCGTTGCCCCTTACATGTCTGCCTATAATGCCACGAAAGCTGCGGTAAAAGCATTGTCGGAAACGCTTTATGCAGAGCTGAAGCAGTTTAATGTCGGAGTGTCGGTGATGATGCCCTTCTTTTTCCGCACCAACATCACCCAATATGCGCGCGGAGACAGGGGTAGCGGAGAGTTATCTTATTACATGGTGCATGGCTCGAAAGTGAGCGCCCATGAAGTGGCTCAGAAAACATTGAAGGAGGTTGGGAAGGGAAAATTTTACATCCTGCTTCCTTCGCCCGCCAAATCATTGTTCAGGATGCAGCGGCTCTCACCGATGGGATTGCTGAAGATGAATGCCAAGTTTGCCCAAAATCCTGATTTGTGGCTGAAGCGAGCAAAAGCAGAATACGAAAAAAGGAAGAAAGAAGGTGTGATTTAGAGAGTGTTCGCTTCACTTCTTGATTTAGTTGATTTATAAATTCCAAGCCGTTCTATCTCCCCATTTTTTCAATTCCCGAATCATTTTAACATCAGTTAATTTTGATTTCGCTTCTGTACCAATGCCTGCAATAACCACCGGAACTAAGCATGATGTTAAACTGAACATCGAGGGGATGACGTGCTCCAATTGTGCGCTCAGCATTTCAAAATATCTTGAAAAAAAAGGAGCCGAAGACGTTTCTGTTGACTTCAGCACATCTGAAGCCCGCTTCAAGACAACCCATCCCGAAGCGGTTAACGAAATAAAGCGGGGAATCGAGCATCTGGGCTATCACGTTGTTGACAAGGAAGTGACTGCCGCCCCCAGTCGCTGGCATTTTTCGCTCGCCCAGAAATTCTACATCTGCCTGGTGCTTACTGCACCGCTCCTGCTGCACATGGTGTTAGACAGCAGCCCCGTAGCCCATCCCTATTTCCAGCTTGCGCTGTGCATTCCGGTTTTTGCCATCGGGCTGTGGCATTTCGGGCGTAGCGCCTTGGGCTCGCTGCTCAATGGCGTTCCCAATATGGATGTGCTGATTCTGCTGGGCTCATCGGCTGCATTCATTTACAGCCTTATCGGCACGCTAAAACACATGGGACATGAATATATGTTTTATGAAACCGCAGCCACCATCATCACCGTAGTGCTGCTGGGCAACCTGCTGGAACAAAAAAGCGTGCAACAAACCACCACGGCCATCCGCGAGCTGAGCAGGCTGCGGGTGCAGAAAGCGAAATTAGTGACGGGTGATAATGGATCCGGTATCATTCAGGAAGTGGATGCCGACAGCATCCGCAAGGGGCAAACGATTCTGGTGAACACGGGCGACCGTATTGCCGCTGACGGCACCATTGCCTGGGGCGAATGCTCGGTGGATGAATCCATGATTACGGGCGAAAGCATTCCCAGCGAAAAAGCCGTTGGCGACAAAGTGATTGGCGGCACTGTGTTGTTAAAAGGCAGCATCAAAGTCCAGGTGGAGGCAACCGGCAGCGACACATTTCTTGCCAACATCATCGAGTTGGTGAAGGGGGCTCAGCAGAACAAGCCGGACATCCAGCGCCTTGCCGACCGGGTGAGCGCCTGGTTTGTGCCTGCAGTGGTTGCCGCCTCGTTTATCACATTTTTTGCAGCCGCTTTTGTGTTTGCCCTGCCGCTGCAAAAGGCGCTGATGAACAGTGTAGCGGTGCTGGTGATAGCCTGTCCCTGTGCCATGGGGCTGGCAACGCCCACTGCCATCATGGTGGGCATTGGCATGATAACGAAGCGGGGCATCCTGATTAAAGGCGGCAAAACGCTTGAAACACTTTCAACCGTCAGGCAGGTGGTCTTTGATAAAACGGGCACGCTGACAACCGGGCGATTCAAAATCAAAAAAATCACACCTCTCAGAACCGAAGAAGAGGAGTTGAATACCATTCTTTACAGTCTGGAAAAACATTCATCCCATCCCATCGCCCAGTCAGTGACGCGTGAGCTGAAAGGCACTGCGGAGATGCCGCTGCATAAAATACGCGAGATGAAGGGCACCGGCATTCGGGCTGAAGATAAAAAGGGCAACAAGTATGAAGTGGGCTCTTATGAAATCGCGCGCAACTTCACTACTGACAACAAGCATGATATTTACATTTTGCGCAACAGCCAGTTAATCGGCTATGTGGATATTGAAGATGAGCTGAAGCCCGAGGCAAAAAGCGCTGTGGATTATCTGAAATCAAAAGGCATCGTGCCGATATTGCTCAGCGGTGACAGCTACCGCAAATGCGCTGCCGTTGCACGCAGGCTGGATATTGAAAAGTTTTATTTCGGAAAACAGCCGCAGGAAAAACTCGATATTATCACCAGCCTGTCGAAAACGGCACCTACTGCGATGGTGGGTGACGGCATCAATGATGCGCCTGCTCTTGCCAAAGCCGACATCGGCATCTCGCTGAGCGATGCCACCGAAGCGGCAATTGACAGCGCACAGGTGATTCTGCTCAACGGCAACCTTGCGCATTTGAAAGACGCCTTTGAGATGAGTAAAAAAACGATGACCACCATCCGTCAGAATCTCTTCTGGGCTTTCTTCTATAATGTTCTCGCCATACCTGTAGCGGCTGCCGGCTACCTCAGCCCGATGATAGCCGCCTTCTCGATGGCGCTCTCCGATGTATTTGTGGTGGGCAATTCGCTGCGGCTGCGCGCAAGAAGGTTTTAGTTCCATAATCCATAGTTCGCCTGCCGCCTCATCTCCTCCTTTCATTCCCAAATTGTACCTTTGCCCCGATGAGAAAAGCAACCGTTTGCCTGCTGCTGTTTTTTTTCTCTTCTTCCCTGCTGGCGCAGGATTTTTTAGCAAAAAACGAATACTATTTCACTCTCACCAACCGGCTTGACTTGCTGGTGGTGGAAGATACCGCTGCGCAAAACATGACGCTCGCTCTGGTCTTCAAATGCGGTTCATTTACCGAAGGCGCAGCGTATGACGGCATGAGCTTTCTGTATGAGCGCATCCTCACCCAGCGCCTGCGGGAGCAGATGAAACAAATCATACCCGACACCCGTGCGTTCGCCATCACAAGTGAAACGTCTCTTGAATATCTTTTTGCGGGAATCACCTTCCCCACCCATCAACTGGCGGATGTGTTACAGGCCGTTTACCGATGCGTTACTCCCCCGGTGAATCAAAGCGAGATACAGGATGCCGTTGCCTTTTCTAATTCCGAATCCGCACGGCTTGCGGCTGATACGTTCACCAGCCTGGAGCAGAAAATCCAGTCCGTTCTCTGGATTGATGATTACAAAAAACGCACAACCGTCACCAGCTGGACTGACTCCTCCTCACCCCTGATTCCCGAGCGCATTAACAAACTGAAATCGATGTATTTCTGCCCGCGAAGCTGCCTGATGCTCGTGAAAGGGAAAGTGGTGCACAAGGCGGTGTATGAAAAAGTGAAAGATATTTTCACCCAATGGGAAAGATGCACCATCAATCCGTTTACAAAATATCCCGACAACGTGTATAAGACCGTGCTGAGGAGCGCCCAGATTGTGGAGGAAAATCAGCAAATGCACTCGCACTTCTTCAGAATAGCATTTCCTGGACCTAATACATTTGAAGATAAAAAGGGCAATTACTGCATGCTCGTGCTGGCAAGCATGCTGTCGAACCCGCACTCACGATTGCGCAGGATGCTCGCTGACAGCTGCCATGTTGCCTCCGTGAGTTTGCAAAACGACCTGGCGAAAAACATCAGCCAGGTCACATTCCAATTCAGCCTTCACCCCGCTTATCTTCCCGATGGCTTTGAATGCGCACGCTCCCTGCTCCTGCAGCCGCTGAACGACAGCATCATAAATGCACAGGAGCTTGAATCGGCAAAACAACTGCTCATTGCTTCTTACCGGCAGACGAAGGCTGACAATGCCCGGCATGTTCATCTTATCGCCAAATACTGGGCAAGCGTCACGCTGAATGAATACAGCACGTTTGAAGACAGCATCCGTGCCATCACCCTGCAAGACATGAAAACCATGGCGGAGAAGTATTTTCTCGGAAGAAAATATGTGGCGGGTCTTTCCATCTCGCCTGCGCTTCGTAAATCCTCCCGCATTGACAGCGTTTTCACCTCAGCCAGCCCTCACATCGCATCGTATCGCATCAATTTCCTGAAGAACTCGGCTGTGCCTGCCTCTGCCGCTGACGACAGCGTGCTGGTCAGCGTAATTCAGTTTCTCAAGATTAATCCGGAGCTGAAAATTAAAGTGAATGGCGTGTGTCATAAGAGCGAGCTGCTGGAAGTGACCGACAAGGAGATGCTTGCATGGAAAAGGTCGTTGCAGGGATTCATTGTTAATCCGCCAAGCGTAGCCAGAAAAAAATTCAGGCTTGACATCTACCGTTCGCTCACCGTCATCAGGAAACTGATTGCCGCA